>NZ_KV792489.1:0-6472 GCF_001808215.1 Serratia sp. HMSC15F11 | reverse complement strand
CCGTGTCGATGGAGGCGCATTATAGGGAGCCGGTTCAGAATGACAAGCGATAATATGCATTTTTTATCTGACCGCTCACTATTCATTCGTAACGCCTATTAAACCCGCTTTTTGATGGCTGCCGGCAGGTCCGCCAGGCTATTTAGCACCCAATCGGCCAGCTGTTCGCCCTGCTCGGTCACCGGCTTGCCGGTGCGCACCAACACCTTGGTGCCAACGCCGGCCGCGATCGCCGCCTGCATATCTTCCGGTTTATCGCCCACCATATAAGAAGCGGCCATATCGATGTTCAATTCCTGCTGCGCTTGCAGCAGCATACCCGGCTGCGGTTTGCGGCAGTCACACACCTGACGATACTCTTCTATTACTGCCTCCGGATGATGCGGGCAGAAATAGATGCCGTCGAAGTCGACGTCGCGATCGGCCAGCGACCAGTCCATCCACTCGGTCAGGTACATAAATTGGTCTTCGCTGAACTTGCCGCGCGCAATGCCGGACTGGTTGGTCACCATCACCAACGCGAAGCCCATCTTTTTGAGTTCGCGACAGGCGTCAATCACGCCGTCAATAAAGTGGAAGTTGTCGATTTCATGGACATAGCCATGGTCAACGTTAATCGTACCGTCACGATCGAGAAAAATTGCTGGAACGCTTTGTGTCACCGCTTTGCTCCTGAGGGCCTGTATACGCTGACAGTATCGCATGTTTTACCCCGCACTGAGAACGCCGGAGAACGTCGTTGGCCGTTGACTTAGACGTCTAGACGCCTTAACATCTGATCCATACCTTGGTTCCGCGCCGAGGTTTACTTTTATCTAGCCACGGGCAACCACGCTAAAATAAGAAGAATATGATTAAACTTTCTAACATCACTAAAGTGTTCCAGCAGGGTTCGCGCACTATTACCGCGCTCTCTGACGTGACCCTTCACGTCCCTGCAGGGCAAATCTATGGCGTTATCGGGTCTTCCGGTGCCGGCAAAAGCACGCTGATCCGCTGCGCCAACATGCTGGAGCGCCCAACGTCCGGCCAGGTCCTGGTCGATGGTCAGGATCTGACCTCGCTGTCTGAAAGCGAACTGACGCGCGCCCGTCGCCAAATCGGCATGATCTTCCAGCACTTCAATCTGCTCTCTTCCCGCACGGTGTTCGGCAACGTGGCGCTGCCGCTGGAGCTGGACAATACGCCGCGCGCCGAGATCAAAAAGCGCGTGACCGAACTGCTGGAGCTGGTCGGCCTGGCGGACAAGCACGACGCCTACCCGGCCAACCTGTCCGGCGGCCAGAAACAGCGCGTGGCGATCGCCCGTGCGCTGGCCAGCAATCCCAAAGTGCTGCTGTGCGACGAAGCCACCAGCGCGTTGGATCCGGCCACCACCCGTTCCATCCTGGAACTGCTGAAAGACATCAACCGCCGTCTGGGCCTGACCATTCTACTCATCACCCACGAAATGGACGTGGTGAAACGCATCTGCGACCAGGTCGCGGTCATCAGCCAGGGGCAACTGATCGAAAAAGACAGCGTCAGCGAAGTGTTCTCGCACCCGAAAACCCCGCTGGCCCAACAGTTCATTCAGTCCACGCTGCATCTGGATATTCCGGACGACTACGCCGCACGCCTGTCGCCGGAACGTCAGGGCGACCGCCAGCCGCTGCTGCGCCTGGAATTCACCGGCCAGTCGGTCGATGCGCCGCTGCTGTCTGAAGCCGCTCGCCGCTTCAACGTGAACAACAACATTATCAGCGCCCAGATGGATTATGCCGGCGGCGTGAAATTCGGCGTGATGCTGGCGGAGCTGCACGGCAGCGACGAAGACGCGCTGGCGACGATTAAGTTCCTGCAAGAAAATCAGGTAAAAGTAGAGGTTCTGGGTTATGTCTGAGGCAATGATGTGGTTGATGGCGCGTGGCATGTGGGAAACCGTCATGATGACCTTTGTCTCCGGCTTCTTCGGTTTCGTGCTCGGCCTGCCGGTCGGCGTGCTGCTGTATGTCACCCGCCCGGGGCAGATCATCGCCAATAACTCGCTGTATAAAATCCTGTCCGGGCTGGTGAACATCTTCCGTTCCATCCCGTTCATTATCCTGCTGGTTTGGATGATTCCGTTTACCCGCATGATCGTCGGCACCTCTATCGGTCTGCAGGCGGCCATCGTGCCGTTGACCGTGGGCGCCGCACCGTTCATCGCGCGCATGGTGGAAAACGCCCTGCTGGAGATCCCGTCCGGTCTGGTGGAAGCGGCGCGCGCCATGGGCGCCACGCCGATGCAGATCATCAAGAAAGTGTTGCTGCCGGAAGCCCTGCCGGGCCTGGTCAACGCCGCAACCATCACGCTGATCACCCTGGTAGGCTACTCCGCCATGGGCGGCGCGGTCGGCGCCGGTGGTCTGGGCCAAATCGGTTACCAATACGGTTATATCGGTTATAACGCCACAGTGATGAATACCGTATTAGTATTACTGGTAGTTTTGGTTTATCTGATCCAGTTCTGCGGCGATCGCATCGTCAAAGCCGTTACCCATAAATAGTTTCACAGCATGTTAATGCGAGTCTAATGAGGAAGGGATATGTCGTTAAAATTTAAATCCATCGCGGCAATTGGCGCACTGATCGGTACTCTGGCTCTGGCGGGCTGCGGCCAGGATGAAAAGAATCCAAACCACATCAAGGTCGGCGTGATCGTCGGCGCTGAGCAGCAAGTGGCTGAAGTTGCTCAGAAAGTGGCGAAAGAGAAATACGGTCTGGACGTTGAACTGGTGACCTTCAACGACTACGTGTTGCCTAACGAAGCGCTGAGCAAAGGCGATATCGATCTGAACGCCTTCCAGCACAAGCCATACCTGGATCAGCAAATCAAAGATCGCGGCTACAAGCTGGTGCCGGTCGGCAGCACCTTTGTTTACCCGATTGCCGGTTACTCCAAGAAAATCAAATCGCTGGACGAGCTGAAAGACGGCTCTCAGATCGCACTGCCTAACGATCCGACCAACCTGGGCCGTTCGCTGCTGCTGCTGCAGAAAGTCGGCCTGATCAAACTGAAAGACGGCGTTGGCCTGCTGCCAACCGTGCTGGACGTGACCGAGAACTCGAAAAACCTGAAGCTGGTTGAGCTGGAAGCGCCTCAGCTGCCACGTTCCCTGGACGATCAGCAGATCGCGCTGGCAGTGATCAACACCACCTACGCCAGCCAGATCGGCCTGACGCCGGCGAAAGACGGTCTGTTCGTGGAAGATAAAGACTCGCCTTACGTCAACCTGCTGGTTGCGCGCGAAGATAACAAAGATGCGGAAAACGTGAAGAAATTCGTGCAGGCCTATCAGTCTGACGAAGTTGACGCCGCCGCCAACAAAATCTTCAACGGCGGTGCGGTGAAAGGCTGGTAAGCGCTTATTCGCCAATTTTATTCCTATAATTGCAAGACGGGCCAAGGCCCGTCTTGTTATTTCCGCCATAGATTGCTTCAATAGCGCCACTTTCATTAAGGCAGAGGAATCTCAATGCGTGTTTTACCTCTCTGTTTGTTAGCGCTCGCGCTGGCCGGATGTTCATCGCAACGTATCGCGCCGTCCTCAACAAACAGCACCAGCAAGCCGACCACCACCAGCCCGGCCAAGGCCACGCCGGCCGCCCGCCCTGCTCCGGTAAAACTGTACAAAAGTGCAGAAGAGCTCGTGGGCAAACCGTTCCGCGATCTGGGTGAAGTGTCCGGCGAATCGTGCCAAACCACCGTACAAGACTCCCCACCGAATCTGGCCACCGCCCGTAAGCGCATGCAAATCCGCGCGTCTTACATGAAGGCCAACGCCGTGCTGCTGCACGACTGCCAGATTGTCAGCGGCGTCGCCGGTTGTTACCAGCAGGCCGTCTGCCAGGGCTCGGCGCTTAACGTCTCGTCCAAATGACCGAATTCGTTTTCGAGCAGATCGGCGTGATCCGCTCGCCGTATAAAGAAAAATTCGCCGTTCCCCGCCAGCCGGGGCTGGTCGAAGACGGTGGCGGTGAACTGCTGCTGCTGCCGCCCTACAACCAGGCGGAGGCGGTACGCGGCCTCAGCGATTTCAGCCATCTGTGGGTGATGTTCATTTTCCATCAAACCCTGGAAGGCGGCTGGCGGCCGACGGTGCGACCGCCGCGTTTAGGCGGCAATGCCCGCATGGGCGTGTTCGCCACCCGCTCCACCTTCCGCCCCAACCCGCTAGGTATGTCCCTCATTGAGCTGAAAGGTGTGCGGATAAAAAACGGCGACGTGGTGCTGGAGCTGGGCAGCCTCGATCTGGTCGACGGCACCCCGGTGGTGGACATCAAGCCTTATCTGCCGTTCGCCGAGAGCCAGCCGCAGGCCCGCGCCGGCTTTGCCCAGGCCGCGCCCGCCGGCGATATGCCGGTGCGTTTCGCGCCGCAGGCCGAGCAGCAGCTGCAGCAACATCAGGCGCGTTACCCGCAATTAAGGCGTTTTATCAGCCAGGTGCTGGCGCAAGATCCCCGTCCCGCCTATCGTAAAGGAGAGGACGTCGAACGGGATTACGCCGTCTGGCTGCTGGATTTCAACGTGCGCTGGCGCGTCGTGGACGGTCATACCGAAGTGTTGGCGCTCGACCCGCGTTAAAATTCCGCCGCCTCTCTTTTGGCGACCCGCTCGCGCTGGTAAACTAAACCACTTTTGTCACTTTTGGCCGCCACTCTGGCAGCCCGATGCAATTTGCAGTTCTAACGGAACCAAAACACCATGCGTACTAGCCAATATCTGCTCTCCACACTGAAGGAGACACCTGCCGACGCCGAAGTGATCAGCCACCAGCTGATGCTGCGCGCCGGGATGATCCGCAAGCTGGCCTCCGGTCTTTACACCTGGCTGCCGACCGGCCTGCGCGTTCTGAAAAAGGTTGAAAACATCGTTCGCGAAGAAATGAACAATGCTAACGCGATCGAAGTGTCTATGCCGGTGGTTCAGCCTGCCGACCTGTGGCAGGAAAGCGGCCGTTGGGAGCAATACGGCCCCGAGCTGCTGCGTTTCGTCGATCGCGGCGATCGTCCGTTCGTGCTGGGCCCGACGCATGAAGAAGTGATCACCGATCTGATCCGCAACGAGATCAGCTCGTACAAACAGCTGCCGCTGAACTTCTTCCAGATCCAGACCAAGTTCCGTGATGAAGTGCGCCCGCGTTTCGGCGTGATGCGTTCCCGTGAGTTCCTGATGAAGGATTCCTACTCCTTCCATACCTCACAGGAGTCTCTGCAGGAGACTTACGACGCGATGTACGAAGCGTACAGCAAAATCTTCAGCCGCATGGGCCTGGATTTCCGCCCGGTGCAGGCCGATACCGGCTCGATCGGCGGCAGCGCCTCGCACGAATTCCAGGTGCTGGCAGACAGCGGTGAAGACGATATCGTGTTCTCCACCGGTTCCGATTTCGCCGCCAACATCGAGCTGGCGGAAGCGGTCGCGCCGGCAGAGCCGCGCGCCGCGGCCAGCGAAGCGCTGCGCCTGGTGGATACGCCGAACGCCAAAACCATCGTTGAACTGGTCGAGCAGTTCCGGCTGCCGGTGGAAAAAACCGTGAAGACGCTGATGGTGCGCGCCACCGAAGAGAGCGGCCACAAGCTGGTTGCCCTGCTGGTGCGCGGCGATCACGAGCTGAACGAAGTCAAGGCCGAGAAGCTGGCACAGGTTGCCGCGCCGCTGACCTTCGCCACCGAAGAAGAAATTCGCGCCATCGTCGGCGCCGGCCCGGGTTCACTCGGCCCGGTCAACCTGCCGATGCCGGTGGTTGCTGACCGCAGCGTAGCGGCGATGAGCGACTTTGGCGCCGGTGCCAACGTTGACGGCAAACACTACTTCGGCATCAACTGGGAGCGCGATTTGCCGCTGCCGCAGGTGGCCGATATCCGTAACGTGGTGGAAGGCGACGCCAGCCCGGACGGTCAGGGCACGCTGCTGATCAAACGCGGCATCGAAGTGGGCCATATCTTCCAGCTCGGCACCAAGTACTCGGAAGCGATGAAAGCGACCGTGCAGGGCGAAGATGGCCGTAATCAGGTGCTGACCATGGGTTGTTACGGCATCGGGGTCACGCGCGTCGTGGCCGCCGCCATCGAGCAGAACCATGACGAACGCGGCATCATCTGGCCGGACGCCATCGCGCCGTTCCAGGTAGCGATCCTGCCGATGAATATGCACAAGTCGTTCCGCGTGCAGGCGCTGGCCGAAGAGCTGTACAACACCCTCCGTTCCCACGGCATCGACGTGATCCTCGATGACCGCAAAGAGCGCCCGGGCGTGATGTTCGCGGATATGGAGCTGATCGGCGTGCCGCACTCTATCGTTATCGGTGACCGCAACCTCGACAACGAAGAGATCGAGTACAAGAACCGCCGCGTCGGCGAGAAGCAAATGATCAAAACCGGCGAAATCGTTGATTTCCTGCTGGGCCAGATCAAACGCTAAGCGACGAACGTCAGAAAGTAAAAGACC
>NZ_KV792488.1:0-1378 GCF_001808215.1 Serratia sp. HMSC15F11 | reverse complement strand
GGATTTGATACGAAAATGATTACTGATTGGATTGTTGCCCTTTCAACCGCTGGGACTACTGCCATTGCCTATATGGCATACCGTAAGGCCCCTAACTGGTTTGAGTCAAAACACAATGAAGCTCGCTATGACCAAGCATTAAAGATAATGAGCCTACTTGATGAATCTTTTGATAAACTTCAAACTGTAAACTTCGACGTTATGACGATTACAGATAGAAGTAAATCAACTAAGCAGTGCTATGATCTCGGTACTTCTTTGCTGAAAGTTAAAGAGTTATTGAACGCTTGCCCTCGGTATAATATAATTCCTGAAAAAAAGTTAATATTGCTAATTGATGATATGCTCAATCAAGCTTCTGACTATATGGGTGTTATTGCAGGAATTAAAAACCTTACAGAACCATCAGTTCAAAATAGTCTAAATTCAATACGAGATAGGCATCAAACATTATCTAGTGCTGAACTTCGTACTCTATTCAAATTTGACTAATAGATATTCTGGACGCTCACAGTGTCCAGAGTATAGGAATTAATTTAGATGAAATGGACTAACAGAATAATAATCAGCCTAGTTGTAGCACTGCTAACCTCATTACTTGTACTTTTATTCAGTACTATCTATTATAGTTCGGAAAAGAAAATGGATTTAACGAATTTAATCTCAGCCATTGCAAATGCTATTATGGCAGTTGCTGCTGTTTATGCTGCTGTAAATGCGAAAGGATGGCTTGACGTTAAAAAGAAAGAGTCATCTTTACCTTTAATCGCAAAGTTTCACGAAGAACATATACTTTCCATCTCACCTGCAACTCAAATAATGCTAGTGGGGATCGGATATGCTTCGAATGAGTCAAGACTTTATCACAGTAAAGATGATCTTATTAAATGGCGTAAAGAGCTATTGAATGATAAAGGTATATTGCATAAAGAGAAGGTGCGTGAATATATTAATAACTCATACACTGTTTATACAAGTTTTTATATGAGAGAAGTTGCTGAACTATATAAAAGCGAATCAAAGCTGCATATTTATGGTTGGAATATCGATAACCAGAGTCTATATAATGAACTAAAAACTAAAAAAGTAGAATTCTTTGAATCAGCTTGCATTCTACTACACGACTTGGATAATTACATTTCAATAACTTTCGAAGAAGATAAAGTTTTAAAGAACAAATCAAAATTTGGTGATGACAGTATGCTTTTCGATGTTAATGTAATAGAGGATTTAAAAGAACGCGAAAAAACCTTAGAAAAACTCAATGATGAAATAATAGAAATAATTAAAAAGTTGAGATTTGATGTTTGGAAATAAGATTAGTACTGAGTTGCCCATATGTCGAATTCACCATCATAGGGCAGTTCAAATAGATCGG
>NZ_KV792487.1:0-1045 GCF_001808215.1 Serratia sp. HMSC15F11 | reverse complement strand
GCAGCTGCGGGATGAACGACAGGGCAAAATACCTAAAGCCTCCCCTATAACCCCGGAAAAGATTGAAATACGTGAGCTGAAGAAAAAGCTACAACGCATTGAAATGGAAAACGACATATTAAAAAAGGCTACCGCGCTCTTGATGTCGGACTCCCTGAACAGTTCTCGTTAATCGTGAAACTCAGAGCGCAGTATCCTGTGGTCACACTTTGCCACGTGTTCGGGGTTCACCGCAGCAGCTACAAATACTGGGAAAAAAGCCCCGAAAAGCCAGACGGCAGGCGAGCTGTGTTACGCAGTCAGGTTCTGGAGCTGCATAACATCAGCCATGGCTCGCTGGTGCAAGAAGTATCGCGATTATGGCAACCCTGAGAGGTTTCAGAATGGGACGCTGGCTTGCCGGAAGGCTCATGAAAGAACTTGGACTGGTGAGTTGTCAGCAGCCTACCCACCGGTATAAACGTGGTGGTCATGAACACATCGTTATTCCAAATAGCCTTGAGCGACAGTTCGTAGTAACAGAACCTAATCAGGTGTGGTGCGGCGATGTGACGTATATCTGGACAGGCAAGCGTTGGGCTTACCTTGCTGTTGTTCTCGATCTGTTCGCAAGGAAACCGGTGGGTTGGGCAATGTCATTCTCACCGGACAGCAAGCTGACCATCAAAGCGCTGGAAATGGCGTGGGAAGCTCGCGGTAAACCAGCCGGAGTGATGTTCCACAGTGACCAGGGTAGCTACTATACAAGCAGGCAGTTCCGGCAGTTACTGTGGCGTTGCCGGATCAGGCAGAGTATGAGCCGACGTGGAAACTGTTGGGACAACAGCCCGATGGAACGCTTCTTCCGGAGCCTGAAAAACGAGTGGGTGCCAGTGACAGGTTATATAAACTTTAGCGAAGCTGCTCATGCGATCACAGACTATATCGTCGGGTATTACAGCTCGCTAAGGCCGCATGACTATAACGGTGGGTTGCCCCCAAACGAATCGGAAAACCGATACTGGAAAAATTCTAAAGCGGTGGCCAGTTTTAGTTGACCACTACA
>NZ_KV792486.1:147070-203038 GCF_001808215.1 Serratia sp. HMSC15F11 | reverse complement strand
CGGTAAAGCGCGATGAACCAAAAAAAAGCCCGGCGTCGGCCGGGCTGAAAAAAAGAGGGTTAGTACAGCGAGGGCGCGCCGACCGGCCGAGTTTTGAAGCGGCGGTGCAGCCACATGTATTGCTCCGGTGCCCGCATGATCTCTTTCTCGATCACTTTGTTCATGTAAGCCGCCGCCGCCTGTTCGTCTCTGAGCGGGTAGTCTTCCAGGGCCGGCTGGATCAGCAGGTCGTAGCCGCGGCCGCGTTCGCGGCGGATCAGCACCACCGGTACCAGCGCCGGGTTGGCCATACGCGCCAGCATGAAGGTGCCGCTGGTGGTGGCGGCCTGATCGACGGCGAACAGCGGCGCGAATACGCTGCCGCGCGGGCCGTAGTCCTGATCCGGCGCGAACCACACCGCCTCGCCGCGCTTGAGTGCGTGCACCATGCCGCGCAGATCCTTGCGATCGATCATTGCCTTGTTGGAGCGCATGCGGCCCTTGGTCTGGGCCCACTCCATCGCTTTATTGTTGTGCGGGCGGTACATCGCCATCATCGGCTGGCACAGGCCCATAGCCCGGCCGCCCAGCTCCAGCGACATGAAGTGCACGCCGATCACCAGCACGCCGCGATCGTCGCGCTGCGCCATTTTGAGGTGGTTGATACCGGAGACGTTGAACCAGCGCTTGACGCGTTTATCCGACCAGAACCAGGCCATGCCGGTTTCCAACAGGCCCATGCCGAGGGACTCGAAGTTGCCTACCACCTTACGCTCGCGCTGCGCTTCGTCCATCTCGGGGAAGCACAGCTCGAGGTTGCGACGGGTGATGGTGACGCGGCGCTTGAGAAA
This sequence comes from Serratia sp. HMSC15F11, assembly GCF_001808215.1. Lineage (NCBI taxonomy): Bacteria > Pseudomonadati > Pseudomonadota > Gammaproteobacteria > Enterobacterales > Yersiniaceae > Serratia > Serratia sp. HMSC15F11. Next base: position 202,208 of record NZ_KV792486.1, on the reverse strand, counting down.
ACGCATCGAGGTGCGTCCCATCCATACGCCAAGGCGGTTAAGCAGCGGGTAGGGGAGTTGCACCAGCAGGAACAACAAGGCCAGACCGAACCAGGTCAGCCAGTAGCGCGGGTGCAGCAAGGAAAGTTGAAATCTCTTTTGGCGTTTCATAGCAGCTCGTTTATGCGTTAGGGGGTAGCAACCTGTAGCGCATAAAGGATCCACTCGATAGCGATACGACTACTCAGACACCCGGGGAAGGCCAGGGTTTAGTCAGAATTCCATAATTGACTAAACATTTACATTCGAAGGGCGGTTTGCGCTGCTATCAGGCTTCGGAGGGATAGCTGTTGGCCAGCGGAGGCGGCTCTAGGAATGCATATGCTAGCACAGGGTACGGGGTGTGGCGGAAGAGGGGCATGCGAATATTCTCATTCGCGTTGCCCCTAAGTTGAAGATTGGCGCGTTTTATAGGCTGGGAATGATAATCGCGGCGAAGATTGCAGCGATCACCAGCCATTTCAGCAGGTAGTAACCGCGGCGGTTACGCGCTTTCAGACGCTGACCGGCATCGCGCACCGCGTTGACGTATTTGAAAATGCGGTTGATGCCGCCGGTGCGGTCCTGATCGTCGTTCGGCGAGCTGGCCGCCGACATCAGCGTTGAACCGACCCAGTGGTTGACCGCCTGCGCCCAGCGCCATTTCATCGGCCGTTCGACGTCGCAAAACAGAATGATGCGCGTCTGGTCGGTGGCGTTCTGCGCCCAGTGCACGTAGGTTTCGTCGAAGATCACCGCCTCGCCGTCGCGCCAGCTGTGGGGCTCGCCGTCCACTTCGATGAAGCAGCGATCGTCGTTGGGGGTCATCAGCCCCAGGTGATAGCGCACCGAGCCGGCGTAAGGATCGCGGTGTTTACCCAAATGGCTGCCGGGCGGCAGCTCGGCGAACATCGCCGCCTTGACCGACGGGATGCGGTTGAGCAGCTCGACGGTTTTCGGGCACAGCGTCTGCGCCGAAGGGTGACTGTCGCTGTACCATTTCAGATAGAAACGCTTCCAGCCGCGTTTGAAGAAGGTGTTGAAGCCGGCATCGTTGTGCGACTGCGCTTTTTTGATGTGATCCTGCAGGCGCACCGCTTCTTCGCGGATCACCTGCCAGTTGTCGGTCAGCGTCTGCAGCTCCGGGAAGCCTTTTTCGTCGAAATAGGGCTGTTTGGCGGGCAAACGGGAGAAGCCGGTCATAAACATGTTGATCGGCCCCATAAAGGTGGAGTGATCGAACAGTTGGCGGGTAACCTTTTGTTTCTCTTTGCCGCGGGAGTGCGCGTAGAGGAAGCTGACGATGAAAATGCCGATAATGATCGCGGCAACCATAGAATCCATCCCTGCTAATGCTTGTTAAAAATTCATACAAATTATAGTTTTGTGACAGGAAAAATTTAACGTTTTCGTGCTTTTTTACCAGGATTCTCTCGAACGGCATAAAAGAATGAGAAATTTATTTTTAATAAAATTTTATGTCGATTTTTTTGGTTTTAGTCCTATTCTTAAATCGTTCAATGGGCGTTTCATGCCATCTTGTTTCATGACGAATGGCACGTATCTGAGAAAAGAGGGACTTATGAAGAAATCAATCATTGCCTTGTCTGCACTGCTGCTCGCTTCCCCGGTGTTCGCCGCTGAGACCGCGACCGACACCGCCGCTCATGCCAGCAACGAGGTCGTTGCCGAAGCGCACAAAGGGGCGGATACCGCCAAAGAAAAGCTGCACCAGTCTCAGGACAAGGGTGAAGAGCTGAAGCTGAAAGCCAAGCACGCCGCCGAAGGCAAGAGCGACAGCGTCGGCAGCAAAGTGAGCGAGGGCTCGCAAAAGGCCTGGCACTCCACCAAACAGGGTACGGAGAAGGCTTGGGATAAGACCAAGCAAGGGGCGGAAAGTCTCAAGAACAAAGCGACCGAATAAGGTCTCCGCTTTACCCCAAGGGCCGCGCTGCGGCCTTTTTTATTGCCCGCAAACCGGGTATGCCCCAAAAGAAAAAGGCGCCGCCTCTTGCAAGGTTGCGCCTTTTCAACACGTTAACTGACTAGTATCAGTTCATGCCGTATTTTTTCAGCTTCTTACGCAGCGTGCCGCGGTTGATGCCCATCATCAGGGCTGCGCGGGTCTGGTTGCCACGGGTGTATTGCATCACCATGTCCAACAGTGGCTGTTCAACTTCAGCCAGTACCAGCTCATACAGGTCATTTACGTCTTGACCGTTCAGTTGAGCAAAATAGTTCTTCAGTGCTTGTTTAACCGAGTCACGCAGAGGCTTTTGAGTCACCTGATCTTGTGAGTTAACGGTAGAAACGGTCAGTACGTCAGAATTTACGCGTTGTTCGAACATAGTTCTGTCAGCTCTTTTTTTACGCTAAGATTTTCGAAATATGCCTCCAACGCCTCCAGCTGTTCGCTGGCATCCTCTATGGCGTTGAATGTGCGCCGAAACTGGTCATTCGGAGCGTGTTCCTGGAGATACCAGGACACGTGCTTACGAGCAATCCGGAATCCCTTGCCTTGGCCATAGAAGCCGTGCAATTCCCGAATGTGCCCAATCAACAAGCGCTTCACCTCGCCAAGCGGCAGCGGCGGCAGCAGCTCTCCAGTGTCCAGATAATGCTGGATTTCCCGGAAGATCCAGGGTCTCCCCTGAGCAGCGCGGCCTATCATCAGGGCGTCGGCCCCGGTGTAGTCGAGCACTGCTCTGGCTTTATGCGGGTCAGTAATATCCCCATTCGCGATAATCGGAATGGAAACACTCTGCTTAACTGCCCGAATGCTGTCGTATTCCGCGTCGCCGTTAAACAGACAGGCGCGGGTTCGGCCGTGAATCGTCAGGGCCTGAATACCACAGTCTTCGGCCAGTTGGGCAATCTCTACACAGTTACGATGCTCTGGCGCCCAGCCGGTGCGAATCTTCAGCGTTACCGGCACATCCACCGCGTCAACCACCGCGTGGAGGATCCGTTTTACCAGATCCGGGTACTGCAACAAGGCGGACCCGGCAAGCTTCCGGTTCACTTTTTTGGCAGGGCATCCCATATTGATGTCGATGATCTGCGCGCCGCTGGCCACGTTGATACGCGCGGCGGCGGCCATATCATCAGGATCGCATCCGGCAATCTGCACGGAGCGGATCCCTGGTTCATCGCTATGCACCATACGCAGACGCGACTTATCCGTCCGCCACACCTCCGGGTTGGAGGAGAGCATTTCGGATACAGCCATCCCAGCACCCATTGCATGACAGAGGGTTCTGAACGGGCGATCTGTAATACCGGCCATCGGGGCCGCAATCAGGCAATTAGTAAGCTGGTGGTGTCCAATGCGCATAGACAAAGAGTGACCATACTGTGTCCGCAAGGGCGCGTATATTACGCATTTTTGCGCCGAGATGAAAGGCCAAACTTTAACCAATTGGCCCGATATTAGGACGAAAAATGCGCTACGCGGTGATTCATAAAAATATTATATATATTTTACAATAAGTTGACGAAAAGTGCTTATTTTGTGTGCGGCAAAATATTCGCCTTTGCGCAGAATATTATCTGCATTCACCCGCGTTTTTTGCCGAGATAGCCTGTCTGGAAGGCGCATTGTCAGGGCGATCCGTCGTTGAGCGGCGAAAAATTGCATAAAATTTTGTCTCGCCCGCAGGCCGATCGCCAGGCAAAAAAAATCCACCGGCGCAGGGCCGGTGGATGAGGGGGCAATAGACCGTGACGCTTACTTGCGGCGGCCGGTGATGCGACACCACTCTTCACGCTCGGCGACCGGGTCGAGCGTGAACTTCTCTTCGTAGGCTTGCGCAACGCTGCTGGCCTGGCTGGCCAGCACGCCGGACAGCCCCAGATGACCACCGGCCTTCGGCAGGCAACCGATCAGCGGCGCCAGCTCGCGCAGCGGGCCGGCGAGGATGTTGGCGACCACCACGTCAGCCAGCAGGTCTGCCGGCTGGTCTTTCGGCAGATACAGCTCCAGACGCTCTGAAACGCCGTTACGCTGCGCGTTGTCGCGGCTGGCCTGAATGGCCTGGGGATCGATATCGATGCCGATAGCGCGCGCTGCACCCAGCTTCAGGGCGGCGATTGCCAGGATGCCGGAACCGCAACCGAAGTCGATAACGGTTTTGCCGGCCAGATCGAGGCCGTCCAGCCACTGCAGGCACAGCGCCGTGGTCGGGTGGGTACCGGTGCCGAATGCCAGGCCCGGATCGAGCATCACGTTGACTGCGTCGGGATCCGGCACGTCACGCCAGCTCGGGCAGATCCACAAGCGCTCGCCGAAGCGCATCGGGTGGAAGTTGTCCATCCACTCGCGCTCCCAGTCCTTGTCTTCCAGCTGTTCTATCTTGTGACGGAAACCGGCGCCCAGCAGCGGGTGCTGTTCCAGCATCGCCACCACCTCGGCCATATCGGTTTCCGCGTCGTACAGACCGATCACGTCGGTATCGCCCCACAGCAGGGTTTCACCCGGCAAGGGTTCGAACACCGGGTTGTCGTGGGTGTCCTGGAAGGTCACCGACACGGCGCCGCTTTCCACCAGCGCGTCGCTCAGGTCTTCCGCCTGGCTGCCGGTGGTGTTCAGTTTGAGTTGGATCCAAGGCATAGCAATTCTCTTCAAGAGGGTAATGATGACGCCGCCCGGCGCTTTTCGCCGACGACGTTACCGAGATAAAACGCCAACAGGCTGAGCAACAGCGAAGGCACGATAGGGTGCAGCCCCGCCGGCTGCAGGTTGAAGCTGGCCAATAGCGTATAGCATACCGCACCCGACACCATTGAGCTAAGCGCTCCCTGAGCATTGGCGCGTTCCCAATACAGGCCCAGCACCAACGGCCACAGGAACACCGCCTCCAGCCCACCGAAAGCCAGCAGGTTGAGCCAGATGATCATCTCCGGCGGCCGCCAGGCCGCCAGCAGCACCAGCAGGCCAAGGATCAGCGTGGTCAGGCTGGAGAAGCGCTTGATCAACCGCTCGTTGTGGATCTGCTGCGGCCGCACGCCCAGGTAGAGATCCTTGATGATGGTGGCGGAGGATTGCAGCAGCTGGGCGTTGATGGTCGACATGATCGCCGCCATCGGCGCCGCCAAAAAGATCCCGGCGGCGTACGGCGGCAGCACGGTGATCATCAGCGTCGGGATCACCTGATCGGGGATCTTGAGATCCGGCAACACCGCGCGGCCGAGTGCGCCGGCCAGGTGCATGCCGAACATCAGCACCGCCACCACCACGGTGCCGAGCAGAATGCCGCGATGCACAGCCTTGCTGTCCTTGTAGGAAATACAGCGCACGGCGGTGTGCGGCAGGCCGATCACCCCGAAGCACACCAGGATCCAGAACGACGCCATAAACGGCAGGCTGAGGATCTGATCGCCGCCCTGCGGCGACACCAGCGCCGGATCGATCTGCTGCAGCTTGTGCACCGCGCTGTCCAGTCCGCCGGCGGCGTGGATCACCGCCACCAGCAGCAGTACGGTGCCGAGCAGCATCACCAGCCCCTGCATCGCGTCGTTCAGCACGCTGGCGCGGAAGCCGCCGAAGGCGGTGTACAGCGCGATGCTGATGCCGAAGATCAGCAGGCCGGTGTCGTAAGGAATGCCGGCGGCGGTCTCCAGCAGGCGGGCGCCGCCGATAAACTGCACCGTCATGGCGCCGAGAAACGCCACCAGCAGGCTGAGGCTGGCCAGCCACACCAGCAGGCGGCTTTGGTAGCGGCCATACAGCATGTCATTGAGGGTGATGGCGTTGTAGCGCCGCGCCAGGATGGCGAATTTCTTGCCCAGCACCCCGAGCGACAGCCACACCGCCGGCAGCTGAATCATCGCCAGCAGCACCCAGCCCAGGCCATATTTGTAGGCGGCGCCGGGGCCGCCGATAAACGAACTGGCGCTGATGTAGGTGGCGGTCAGGGTCATCGCCAGCACAAAGCCGCCCATCGAACGGTTGCCGAGGAAGTATTCGCTGAGAAAATTCCCGCTCTGGCGGCGGCTGTAGGCGTACACCGACAGGCCGAACACCAGCAGCAGGTAGGCGACCAGCGGCAGGATCACTTCAGTTTGCATCGCGGTCCTCCAGCGAAATGTCGTGGAACACCGTGCGCACCATCAGCCAGCACAGGCCGATGAACAGCAGCGGCACCAGCAGGCAGGCCATTTCGAACCAGTGCGGCAGGCCGGTGACGCCGATAGCGCTGTCCGGCAGGTAGGCCGCCAGCCCCCAGGTCAGCAGGTAGAGCAGCGTCAGCCCCAGCGCCCAACGCGCTTCGCGGTGCGCCTGGATAAAACGTTTGTCCATCCGTGTCTCCCATAGGTTTACGGTGATGGATTCATCAAAGGTAGGGAATTTTACGGCATGACGGCGTTTTGCCAAGCCGTTACTGGCGGCAACGCCAAAGAAAAAGGCCGGTGATTAACCGGCCTTTCGTCAGACGATGCTGCGTGGCTGCCTTAGGTTTCCTGCAGACCCAGCTTCTTCTCCAGATAGTGGATATTGGTGCCACCGTGCTGGAAGTTTTCGTCGTTCATGATCTTCTGCTGCAGCTCAACGTTGGTTTTGATGCCGTCGATGATCAGTTCAGCCAGGGCGTTCTTCATGCGGGCAATCGCCACGTCACGGTTTTCGCCGAAGGTGATCAGTTTGCCGATCATGGAGTCATAGTACGGCGGTACGGTATAACCGGCGTAGATATGAGATTCCCAACGCACGCCGAAACCGCCTGGCGCGTGGAAGCGGGTGATCTTGCCCGGGCTTGGCAGGAAGGTGTTCGGATCTTCGGCGTTGATACGGCATTCTACCGCGTGGCCGTGGATCTTCACTTCTTCCTGTTTGATCGACAGTGGTTGACCGGCAGCGATGCGCAGCTGCTCTTTGATCAGGTCCACGCCGGTGATCATTTCGGTAACCGGGTGCTCTACCTGAATACGGGTGTTCATTTCGATGAAATAGAACTCGCCGTTTTCATACAGGAACTCGAAGGTACCCGCACCGCGGTAGCCGATTTCCACGCAGGCTTTCGAGCAGCGCTCGCCGATGTAACGGCGCATTTCGCTGGTGATGCCCGGTGCCGGCGCTTCTTCGACCACTTTCTGGTGGCGGCGCTGCATGGAGCAGTCGCGCTCGGCCAGATAGATGGCGTTGCCCTGGCCGTCGGCCAATACCTGAATCTCGATGTGGCGCGGATTCTCCAGGTATTTTTCCATGTACACCATGTCGTTGTTGAAAGCCGCTTTGGCTTCCGCTTTCGTCATGTTGATGGACTGCTCAAGGTCTTTGTCGCTGCGCACGACGCGCATGCCGCGACCGCCGCCGCCGCCGGACGCCTTGATGATCACCGGATAACCGATGCGCTTGGCGAAGGCACGGTTTTTATCCATGTCGTCGGTCAGCGGGCCGTCTGAGCCAGGTACGCAAGGCACGCCGGCTTTCTTCATGGCGTTGATCGCGGAAACCTTGTCGCCCATCAGGCGGATGGTTTCGGCTTTCGGGCCGATGAAGATGAAGCCGGAGCGTTCAACCTGCTCGGCGAAGTCGGCGTTCTCGGACAGGAAGCCGTAGCCCGGGTGGATCGCCACGGCGCCGGTGATTTCCGCCGCCGAAATGATGGCCGGGATGTTCAGGTAGCTTTTTACCGATGGCGCAGGACCGATGCAGACGGTCTCGTCGGCCAGCAGCACGTGTTTCAGATCGCGGTCGGCCGCGGAGTGAACCGCAACGGTCTTGATGCCCAGTTCTTTACAGGCACGCAGGATGCGAAGCGCGATCTCGCCGCGGTTGGCGATAACAATTTTATCAAGCATGGGGGCGCCTCGTTATTCGATGACGACCAGCGGCTCGTCATATTCGACCGGCTGGCCGTTTTCCACCAGGATGGCCTTCACGACGCCGGACTTGTCCGCTTCGATCTGGTTCATCATTTTCATGGCTTCAACGATGCACAGGGTATCACCGGCGTTCACTTTCTGGCCCACTTCCACGAAGGCTTTCGCGTCCGGGCTTGGGGTGCGGTAGAAGGTGCCTACCATTGGCGAACGAACGACGTGGCCACTCATGGCCGCCGGTGCCGCCGGGGTTTCTGCCGCAGGTGCGGTAGCAACGGCGGCAGCCAGGGCCGGCTGCTGCTGTGCCGGCATCGCATAGGCCTGTTGCATGACAGGGTAAGCCTGCGCCGGTGCGGCACGGCTGATGCGAACCGATTCTTCGCCTTCAGAGATTTCCAGTTCAGAAATGCCTGATTCTTCAACCAGTTCGATCAGTTTCTTGATTTTACGAATATCCATGAGTGTGATTCCGTACTCTTTTTGTGGAGCAATTAGTGGGTTTTCGACAGACGGTTAACCGCTGCCTGTAAAGCGAAAGCGTAGCCATCCGCGCCGAGGCCGCAAATCACGCCTACCGCCACGTCTGAGAGATAGGAGTGATGGCGGAAAGGTTCGCGGGCGTGCACGTTGGACAGGTGGATCTCGATGAACGGGATCTGCACCGCCAGCAACGCATCGCGCAGCGCCACGCTGGTATGCGTGAACGCCGCCGGGTTTATCAGAATGAAATCGGTGTTGCCGCGCGCCTGATGAATGCGATCGATCAGCTGATGCTCGGCGTTGGATTGCAGATGGCTCAGGGTAATATCCAATGCGGATGCCTGGTTTTCCAATCCGTTAACAATCTCTGTCAGCGTCGTGCTGCCGTACTTCTCCGGCTCACGCGTCCCCAGCAGATTGAGATTGGGGCCGTTCAGAAGCAAAATGTGAAACTTATCCGCCATTGTGCTGGTATCTCCGGCAATAAAACCATCATCGTAGAAAATAACCCGATGTTATCGATTTGTCACCTGTTAAGGGGCCAATTCACCCTGAGAACAGAAACAAGGTCGGGCATTATAACGATATCGTAGCAATTCGCAGCTAAATACTGGTCTTATCAGCGAAGATATTCAACCCCAAATCGACGAACTCGGGGATCCGTGACAGGAATATGAGCGCTGGAACACAGAAAAAGTTCCGGCCGGCGGCGCGTGTTTTTCAACGACAATAACGCGCGCCGCCGCGTGATTCAGCGCCACCAGGCGCGGAATTTCTTGTAACGCAGGCCCAACAGCGCCACCGCCAGCAGCGCGTAGATGAACGGCTGGGGGGAAAACGTTTTGACCGACCACAGGTAGTGGATGGGGGCGAGGATCGCCGCCAGATAGACGAAGTTGTGCAACGTTTGCCATTTGGCGCCCAGTTTGCGCATCGCCCACAGCGTTGAGGTGGCCGCCAGCGCCAGCAGGATCAGCCAGGTAAGGATGCCGAGCGTCAGATAGGGTCGGTTCACCAGCTCGCTGCCCAGCAGGCCGAGGTTGCTCAGCCCCAGCTCCAGCGTGGAGTAGCTTATCAGGTGCAGCGTGCCCCAGGCAAAGCACCACAGCCCCACCAGACGGCGGCAGCGGATCAGGAGCGGCTGGCGGGCGTAGCGCGCCAGCGGGGCGATCATCAGCGTGGCCAGCAGCAGTTTCAGCGTCATCCTGCCGGTAAAATGTTGAATGTCCTTGGACGGATCGGCGCTGAACCAGCCCTGATCTACCGCCAGCACCAACCACAGAAAGGGCAAAAACGCCGCCAGATGCAGGGCGGCTTTCAGCCATTTGATATGAACAGGCGTCAGGCGCACTTAGAAATTCTCCCGCAGATCCATGCCGCGATACAGCGACGCCACCTGATCGGCATAGCCGTTGAACAGCAGCGTCGGTTGGCGTTTGACGTCGAGAATGCCGCCGGAGCCGATGAAGCGCTCGGTGGCCTGCGACCAGCGCGGATGATCGACGTGCGGGTTCACGTTGGCGTAAAAACCGTACTCGTTCGGCGCGGATTGGTTCCAGGTGGTCGGCGGCTGATCGCGCACCAAACGGATATGCACGATCGATTTGATGCCTTTGAAGCCGTATTTCCACGGTGTGATCAGCCGCAGCGGCGCGCCGTTTTGCGGCGGCAGGGTTTTGCCGTACACGCCGACGGTCAGCAACGCCAGCGGGTGCATCGCCTCGTCCAGCCGCAGCCCTTCGACGTAGGGGTACTTCAGGCCGCCACCGATAAAGCGATTTTTCTGGCCGGGCATCTGCTCCGGATCGTACAGCGTCTGGAAGGCCACGTAGCGCGCGTTGCTGTTCGGCTCGGCCAGCTTGAGAAGCTTGCCCAGTTCGAAGCCGATCCACGGCACCACCATCGACCAGGCCTCGACGCAGCGCATGCGGTAAATGCGCTGTTCCAGCGGGAAACGCTTCATCAGATCGTCGATATCCAGCGTTATCGGCTTCGCCACTTCGCCGTCGATGCGCACCTTCCAGCCTTCGGTTTTCAGCCCGCCGGCGTTGGCGGCCGGATCGGCTTTGTCGAGGCCGAATTCATAGAAGTTGTTGTAGCCGGTGACCTTGTCTTCCGGCGTCATTGCCAGCTGCGCCTGCCAGGCGGCCGGCTTGCTGAATTCCAGCGCTTTGCCCGGCGGCGCCTTGGGGCGATCGTTGCCTTTGAACCACGACAGCAGATCCGCCCGTGCGCCGGTAGGCAGCGCCAGCGTAGCGGCGGTGATGCCGAGCGCCTGCAGCACTTTGCGCCGCTGGTGGAACACGCTCTCCGGCGTGACGTCGGCCTCGGTCAATTTCGGGTGTTTGTTCATGCTTATGTTCTCCGCGACTGATTCCCGCCGCCTGCGAGCGGCTAACGGGTCCCCATGAAATAAGCATGGCGCTAAAGCCGGCCGGAAGCGAGGGGACGCGGAAAAATATGAAATTTCGCAGAAGCGGGTGAACCCCCGTTGCCGGGGGGAGAAGGTCAGCGGATTTTCACCAGGGTGCGGCCGGTGATTTGGTTGTTCAGCAGCGCGGCGGCGGTGGCCGGTGCCTGCTCGAGGGTGATTTCATGCGTGGCCTGCTGATAGAAGCTGTCCGGCAGAATACCGGCCAGCCGTTCCCAGGCGGTTTGGCGGCGGTGCAGCGGCGTATGTACCGAATCCACGCCCTGCAGACGCACGTTACGCAGAATGAACGGCATCACGGTGGTCGGCAGCTGATAACCGCCCGCCAGGCCGCAGGCGGCGACGGTGCCGTTATAGTTCATCTGCGCCAGCACCCGCGCCAGCAGTTTGTCGCCGACGGTGTCCACCGCGCCGGCCCACAGCTGTTTCTCCAGCGGGCGCGGCGTGTCGATATAGCCATCGCGCGACATCACCTCTTTGGCGCCGAGCGCTTTCAGGTAGTCGGTATTGCTGTCGCGGCCGCTGATGGCGGTCACCCGATAGCCCAACGCCGCCAGCAGGGCGATGGCGGTGCTGCCCACGCCGCCGCTGGCGCCGGTAACCAGAATATCGCCGTCGTCCGGGTGCACGCCGCCTTCCTCCAGCGCCATCACGCACAGCATGGCGGTAAGGCCGGCGGTGCCGATGATCATCGCCTTGCGTTCATCCAGGCCGTTCGGCAGCGGTACCAGCCATTCGCCCGAGACGCGCGCCTGCTCGGCCAGGCCGCCCCAGTGATGTTCACCCACGCCCCAGCCGGTGAGCACCACGCTTTGCCCCTCTTTGAAGCGATCGTCGCGGCTGTGGCGCACGGTGCCGGCGAAGTCGATGCCCGGCACCATCGGGAAGTTGCGCACGATCTTGCCTTTGCCGGTGATCGCCAGCGCATCCTTATAATTTAGGCTGGACCAGTTGATGTCGACGGTGACATCGCCTTCCGGCAACCGATCGCTGCCGATATCTTTGATTTGAGCCAGAGTTTGGTCGTCTTGTTGTTCCAATAACAGTGCACGCATGTCACTCTTCCTCTCGTTTACACTTTTCTATCAATGGCTGAATCACATTTATTTGACTATATGCATAATAAGCGGCCCAAGTCCTGATAAAGGACAAAAACGGCGCTTGCAGGTTTAATTCTTCAGCAAGGCTTGTTAGGGTTGGACGGCCCCTTTTAGCTAAAGGGTGAACACTCACTTAACCATAGCGGACAAGGCACAGGGATGCGATTTACCACCAAACTCTCTGCATTGATCACTCTGTTGGTCGCGCTGGCGATGTTTTTGATGCTGATGGGATGCTCATACAGCTTCTTTTACGTTACCCAGGATCGCCAGGAGCGTCGCTTTGATTCGCTGGTTACCTCGCTCGATCAGGCCATGTTGCACGAATCGCCGCGCGATCAGGAGAAATGGTTGCCGATCGTCATGCGCCCGCTCGGCATCGTGTCGATCCGCGTAGAGGCCGGCACCAGCCAGTTTCTCAACTATAAATTGCCGACGCTGAAAAAAGAGCCATGGGATGCGCTGAACGGCTATCGTCAGGTCTCGCGCCCCCTGTTGCAACATCCGGGCAGCACGCTGTACATCACTTACCTCGATCCCTTCGCCAGCGACGTGCGCACGTTGCAGTCCACCGCCGCCGTCACGCTGTCGATCGTCGTCATGGTGGTGGTTTTGCTGTTCAGCCTACGCTGGCTGCGTGAGCAGGCCGACGGTGAAGATCGCCTGGAACGCCGCGCGCGGCGCATTCTGAACGGCGAGCGTGAAAACGTCATGCAGGGCGACGTGCGTGAGTGGCCGGCCAACGTCAGCGGCGCGCTCGACCACCTGCTGGCCGATCTGGCGGAAGCGCGGGAAGAGCGCAGCCGGGTCGATACGCTGATCCGCGCCTTCGCCGCGCAGGACGCCAAAACCGGGCTGAATAATCGCCTGTTCTTCGATAATCAATTGACCACTCAGCTGGAAGACGAAGGTTCGCACGGCATCGTGATGATGGTGCGGCTGCCCGATTTCGAGACCCTGCGCGACACGCACGGTAGCGTGGCGGTACAGGAGCTGATGTATTCGCTGGTCAACCTGCTGTCTACCTTCGTGATGCGCTACCCCTCGGCGCTGCTGGCGCGCTATTTCCACAGCGATTTTACCGTGCTGTTGCCGCATCGAACCCTGAAGGAGGCCGACGGCATCGCGTCACAGCTGGTCAACGCCATTGATGCCTTGCCTTCCACGGCGCTGATCGATCGTGAGGCCTTCCTGCACATCGGCATCGTGGCGTACCGCAGCGGGCAAACCACGGAGCAGGTGATCGATTACGCGGAGCAGGCGACGCGCCACGCGACGCTGCAGGGCGAGAACGGCTGGTATGTGTACGACAGCCAGGTGCCGGAAAAGGGGCGCGGCAGCGTCAAGTGGCGCACGTTGCTGGAACAGGTACTGGCGCGCGGCGGCCCGCGGCTGTATCAGAAACCGGCGGTGACCGTGGCAGGCGAGGTACACCATCTTGAGATCATGAGCCGGATTTATGACGGCTCCCAGGAGTTGCTGCCGGCGGAATATATGCCGCTGGTGCAGCAGCTGGGGTTGGCGGAGAGTTACGATCGCCAACAGGTGAGCCGCATCATCCCCTTGCTGGCGCAATGGCCTGAGGAAACGCTGGCGTTTCCGCTGTGCGTCGACTCGATTTTGCAGCGTTCTTTCCAGCGCTGGCTGCGCGATACGCTGTTACAGTGCGAAAAAAGTCAGCGTAGGCGAATTCTGATTGAACTTGCGGAGGCAGATGTGTGTCAACATATCGACCGTTTGCGTCCGGTGCTGAAGTTGCTGTCAGGGCTGGGCTGCCGCCTCGCGGTGTCCAAAGCGGGTTTAACCGTGGTCAGTACGTCCTATATCAAGTCGTTGCAGGTGGAGATCGTCAAGCTCCACCCGGGGCTGGTGCGGAGTATCGATAAGCGGGACGAAAATCAGCTGTTCGTGCAGAGCCTGACGGGCGCCTGCGCGGGCACGCACGCGCAGGTGTTCGCCGCCAGCGTACGCACGCGCAACGAGTGGCAGACGCTGAAAGAGCGTGGTATCCACGGCGGGCAGGGCGACTTTTTCGCATCGCCGGAACCGATCGACGTGGGGCGTAAAAAATATTCACGTCGTTATCGTGTTTAAGCTGATTGCCGGACAAAAATTGACGTAGAATGAGCGCCGGATCCATCTGGGCCATGTCACCCGTCATTTTGGAGTTTTCTCCAATCTGCCTGCGACAACGACGCCTATTTGAGATAGGCTCTTGTCAGCTTTTATCTGGTTGACGTTGGTAGGTGCTTACCATCGGCGGCAATCAGGGAATATGTTAGATTTTATGAGCTGTGTTACGCCGTTTCGTGCGTTGACAGGGTGGTAAACTGAGCCTTTGTTCAGGGAATTCAGGCCTCATCCAATTTCCGTGCATTCGAGCAGAAACAATACAGACTATTTTTCACCGAAGTAGAACGTTTTTGCGCCTTGTCGCTGCTTCGTGTGGTTGGTAAAGTAGGCGGATTTTATTTTCCGCCCCCAGCTTGCAGGATTATCCTTTCGTTATGTTTAAGAAATTTCGTGGCATGTTTTCCAACGACTTGTCCATCGACTTGGGTACCGCCAATACCCTGATTTATGTTAAAGGGCAGGGCATCGTACTGAATGAACCTTCGGTGGTTGCCATTCGCCAGGATCGTGCCGGCTCCCCAAAGAGCGTAGCGGCCGTCGGTCATGACGCCAAACAGATGCTGGGCCGCACCCCCGGCAACATCGCGGCTATTCGCCCGATGAAAGACGGCGTGATCGCCGACTTCTTCGTGACCGAAAAAATGCTGCAGCACTTTATCAAACAGGTTCACAGCAACAGCTTCATGCGCCCAAGCCCGCGCGTGCTGGTCTGTGTACCGGTCGGCGCAACCCAGGTTGAACGCCGCGCTATCCGCGAGTCCGCCCAAGGGGCCGGCGCGCGTGAAGTGTTCCTGATTGAAGAGCCGATGGCGGCGGCGATCGGCGCAGGTCTGCCGGTTTCCGAAGCGACCGGTTCCATGGTGGTGGATATCGGTGGCGGTACCACTGAAGTGGCGGTGATCTCGCTGAACGGCGTGGTGTACTCCTCTTCCGTGCGCATCGGCGGCGACCGCTTCGATGAAGCCATCATCAATTATGTGCGCCGTAACTACGGCTCGCTGATCGGCGAAGCGACCGCCGAGCGCATCAAGCACGAAATCGGTTCTGCCTATCCGGGCGACGAAGTACGCGAAATCGAAGTCCGCGGCCGTAACCTGGCCGAAGGCGTACCGCGCGGCTTTACCCTGAACTCCAATGAAATCCTCGAAGCCCTGCAAGAGCCGCTGACCGGCATCGTCAGCGCGGTGATGGTTGCGCTGGAGCAGTGCCCGCCAGAATTGGCCTCCGACATTTCCGAACGTGGCATGGTCTTGACCGGCGGCGGCGCGCTGCTGCGTAACCTCGATCGCCTGCTGATGGAAGAAACCGGCATTCCGGTCGTGGTGGCGGAAGATCCGTTGACCTGCGTAGCGCGCGGCGGCGGCAAGGCGTTGGAAATGATCGACATGCACGGCGGCGATTTGTTCAGCGAAGAATAGTCAGCCCCTGGAAGGAGGAATCGTATCGGATGAATGCGCACAGCGAAAATCGGGTACGGTTCCTCTTTCTGTTGTCGAGGAACTCGCATAATTTATGAAGCCGATTTTTAGCAGGGGGCCTTCCCTGCAACTGCGACTTTTTTTGGCGGTGATCGCGGCCATTGGCCTGATCGTTGCCGACAGCCGGCTCGGCACGTTCGTGAAGATACGCAACTACATGGACACCGCAGTCAGCCCTTTCTATTTTCTGGCCAACGGGCCACGTAAAGTTTTGGACAGCGTGTCAGAAACGCTGGCCACCCGCCAACAGCTGGAGCTGGAAAACCGAGCTCTGCGGCAGGAACTGCTGCTGAAAAACAGCGATATTCTTCTTCTTGGCCAATTCAAGCAGGAAAACGCCCGCTTGCGCGAGCTGCTGGGTTCTCCGCTGCGCCAGGACGAACATAAGATGGTGACCCAGGTGATCTCCACCGGTTCCGATCCGTATAGCGATCAGGTGGTGATCGACAAAGGGTCGGACAACGGCGTCTATGAAGGCCAGCCGGTGATCAGTGACAAGGGCGTGGTCGGCCAGGTGGTGGCGGTGGCGAAAGTCACCAGCCGCGTGCTGCTGATCTGCGATGCCTCGCACGCGCTGCCGATCCAGGTGCTGCGCAACGATATTCGGGTGATTGCCGCAGGCAGCGGCTGCGCCGACGATCTGCAGCTGGAGCACCTGCCGAACAACACCGATATCCGCGTTGGCGATGTGCTGGTGACCTCCGGCCTCGGCGGCCGCTTCCCGGAAGGCTATCCGGTGGCGGTGGTCTCCTCGGTCAAGGTCGACAACCAGCGCGCTTACACCGTGATTCAGGCGCGGCCGACCGCCGGTCTGCAGCGCTTGCGCTACCTGCTGCTGCTGTGGGGCGCCGATCGCAACGGCGACATGCCGCTGCCGCCGGACGAAGTGCACCGCGTGGCCAATGAGCGCCTGATGCAGATGATGCCGCAGGTGCTGCCGCCTGCCGGTTCGGTCGGGCCGCAGCTGCCGGCACCGGCTACCGGCGTGGCGCCGCAAACCGCCGCTCCGGCGTCTGCCCAGTCTCAAGCTCAGCCTGCTGCGGCGGGAGGGGTGCAATGAACAGCTACCGCAGCCACGGGCGCTGGATAATCTGGCTGTCGTTCCTGGTGGCGTTGGTGCTGCAAATCATGCCGTGGCCGGAGCAAATCTACATGTTCCGGCCTTCCTGGCTGGTGTTGATCCTGATCTACTGGGTGATGGCCTTGCCGCACCGGGTCAACGTCGGCACCGGCTTCGTGCTGGGGCTGATCATGGATCTGATCCTCGGCTCCACGTTGGGCGTGCGCGCGCTGGCGCTGGGCATCATCGCCTACCTGGTGGCGTTCAAATTCCAACTGTTCCGCAATATGGCGCTGTGGCAACAGGCGCTGATCGTCGTGCTGCTGTCGCTGTCGATGGACGTGGTCGTGTTCTGGGCTGAGTTTTTAGTGATCAACGTCTCTTTCCGCCCAGAGGTGTTCTGGAGTAGTGTGGTAAACGGCATTTTGTGGCCGTGGTTGTTCCTGTTGATGCGCAAAATCCGCCGTCAGTTCGCCGTACAGTAAGGGTATCTCAATGACTTCGCTTTATCTGGCCTCCGGCTCCCCGCGTCGACGTGAACTGCTGACCCTGCTGGGCGTATCGTTCGACATTCTGCTGACGCATACCGAAGAGCAGCGCCGGGAAGGCGAAGCCGCCGAAGCCTACGTGCGCCGTTTGGCGCAGGACAAGGCCAAAGCGGGTGTGGCGTTGGCGCAGGAGGATCGGCCGGTGCTGGGCGCCGACACCATCGTGGTGCTCAACGGCCGGGTGCTGGAGAAGCCGCACGACGAAGCCCATGCGGCGGACATGCTGGCGGCTCTGTCGGGCAAACAGCATCAGGTGATGACGGCGGTGGCGATCGCCGATCGCCACGACGTGCGCTGCCAGCTGGTGGTGACCGACGTGACGTTCCGCAGCCTGTCACAACAGGATATCCGCGACTATATTGCTACGGGCGAACCGATGGATAAGGCGGGCGCCTATGGAATTCAGGGAAAGGGTGGTTGTTTCGTCAGAACGATAACCGGGAGTTATCACGCGGTGGTCGGTCTGCCGCTGGTCGAAACACATGAGCTGCTCAGTAATTTTGTCGCATTACGTGATGTAAGAACCGGTTGATGGGCGCTGCCATTATCGACCGGCTCTGAGGAGAAGGCATGACAGCTGAGCTACTGGTTAATATCACACCGTCTGAAACGCGGGTCGCCTATATCGATGGCGGCATTCTGCAAGAGATTCATATCGAACGCGAATCCAAACGCGGCATCGTCGGCAATATCTATAAAGGGCGCGTCAGCCGCGTCCTGCCGGGCATGCAGGCGGCATTCGTCGACATCGGCCTGGACAAGGCCGCCTTCCTGCACGCCTCCGACATCATGCCGCATACCGAATGCGTCGCCGGCGACGAGCGGAAAAACTTCCACGTGCGCGACATCGCCGAGCTGGTGCGCCAGGGGCAAGACCTGATGGTGCAGGTGGTGAAAGATCCGCTCGGTACCAAGGGCGCGCGCCTGACCACCGACATCACGCTGCCTTCGCGCTATCTGGTCTTCATGCCGGGCGCGGCACACGTCGGCGTTTCGCAGCGTATCGACAGCGAAGCCGAGCGCGAGCGCCTGAAATCCATCGTTGCGCCGCACTGCGACGAGCTGGGCGGTTTTATCATCCGCACCGCGGCGGAAGGCATCGGCGAGGAAGAGCTGGCGCAGGACGCCGCGTTCCTTAAACGCCTGTGGACCAAGGTAATGGAGCGCAAGAAGCGCAACCAGACCAAATACAAGCTGTACGGCGAGCTGGCGTTGGCGCAGCGCATCTTGCGCGATTTCGCCGGCGCGGCGCTGGATCGCATTCGCGTCGATTCGCGGCTGACGCACGATCTGCTGGTGGAGTTTACCGGTGAGTACATTCCGGACATTACCAACAAGCTCGAACTCTATACCGGCAGCCAGCCGATTTTCGATCTGTACGATGTGGAAAACGAGATCCAGCGTGCGCTGGAACGCAAGGTGGAGCTGAAGTCCGGCGGCTATCTGATCATCGATCAGACCGAGGCGATGACCACGGTCGACATCAACACCGGCGCCTTCGTCGGCCACCGCAACCTCGACGAAACCATCTTCAATACCAACATCGAGGCGACGCAGGCCATCGCGCGCCAGCTGCGGCTGCGTAACCTGGGCGGCATCATCATCATCGACTTTATCGATATGAACAACGAAGAGCATCGCCGCCGGGTGCTGCACTCGCTGGAGCAGGCGTTGAGTAAAGATCGGGTAAAAACCACGATCAACGGCTTCTCTCAGCTAGGCTTAGTTGAAATGACGCGTAAACGAACGCGTGAAAGCATTGAACATGTGCTCTGTCACGATTGTCCTACTTGCAATGGGCGCGGCACCGTGAAAACGGTGGAAACCGTGTGCTACGAGATCCTGCGCGAGATTGTGCGCGTGCACCATGCTTACGATTCCGATCGCTTCCTGGTGTACGCTTCGGCGGCGGTCGGCGAAGCGCTGAAGAGCGAAGAGTCGCATGCGTTGGCCGAAGTGGAGATCTTCGTCGGCAAACAGGTGAAGGTGCAGATCGAACCGTTGTACAGCCAGGAGCAGTTCGACGTCGTCATGATGTAGCCCGCCCGACATCGTAAGGGCCCGGATGCCGGGCCCGTCAGTGCATAGATATTCCCGTTGCCAGGCAGCGGAGCAAGGAGAACTGCGTGAGGCGACTGCCTGGGATTCTGTTAGCAACAGGCGCCACCCTAATCGTGATTGTGGCGCTGCTGATCAGCGGGCTGCGCCTGATGCTGCCGAAGCTGAACGACTACCGTCCCCAACTGCTGGCGCAGGTGGAGAAGCTGTCCGGCGTGCCCGTGCAGATGGATTTCCTGCAGGGCAGTTGGGAAACGTTCGGCCCACAGCTTGAAGTGCGTAACCTGAGCGTTACGCTGCCCAAAAGCGATGTGCATATTGAACGCGTGACGCTGGCGCTGGACGTGTGGCAATCGCTGCTGCACTGGCGCTGGCAGTTCCGCGATCTGACCTTCTATCAATTCCGGCTCGATCTGAACGCCACGCTGGGCGGCGACCGGCAGGGCGAAGGCCTTGAACCGGGTAAAATCAGCGATCTGATGCTGCGCCAGCTCGACCACTTCGATTTGCGCGACAGCCGTATCTCGTTCCTGACGCCCGCCGGCGCGCGCGCCGAATTCGACATTCCTCAGCTGACCTGGCTCAACGGCCGCGATCGTCACCGCGCCGAGGGGCAGATCAGCCTGTCGACGCTGAACGGCCAACACGGCGTGGTGCAGCTGCGCATGGACCTGCGCGATAATCAGGGCCTGTTGGACACCGGCACGGTTTACCTGCAGGCCGATAACATTGACATGAAACCCTGGTTTACCCGCTGGCTGCGCGCCAACACCGGGCTGGAAAGCGCCGACTTCAGCCTGGCGGCCTGGCTGCAGGTGCAGAACGGCGAGATTGCCGGCGGCCACGCGTTGCTCAAGCAGGGGGCGGCCAACTGGGATACCGGCGCCGCGCAGCACCGGCTGGACGTGGACAATCTGGCGCTGTCGCTGCGCCGCCAGGGCACCGGTTGGGAGCTCGACGTGCCGCAGCTGCGGTTGAGCACCGACGGCCAGGCCTGGCCGCAGGGCACGCTTTCCGCCCTGTGGCTGCCGGAAAATACCGAGTTTATGGGGCCGGCGCAGAATGAAGAGCTGCGGGTGCGCGCGACTAACCTTCAGCTGGAGCGCCTGTCGGCGCTGCTGCCGACCTTCTCGTTCCTCAGCCCGGACGTGCTCGATCGCTGGAACGATCTGCAGCCACAGGGGACGATGGAGGCCTTGGCGCTGGACATTCCGTTGAACCAGCCGGAAAAGAGCCGTTTCCAGGCGCTGTGGCGCGATGTCAGCTGGCAGCGTTGGGAACTGCTGCCGGGCGTCAACCACTTCTCCGGGGCGCTGAGCGGCGGTGTGGAGAACGGCCGCCTGACGCTGGGGCTGGCAGGCAGCACCTTGCCTTACGGCGATATGTTCCGTGCGCCGCTTGAAGTCAGCAGCGCGCGCGGCGCGCTGACCTGGCGTTACAACGATCGGGGTTGGGAGCTGGCGAGCCAGGGGTTGGACGTCAAGGCGAAGTCGCTGTGGGTCAACGGTGATTTCCGCTATCAGCAGCCGGCCAAGGGCGATCCGTGGCTGAACATTCTGGCGGGCATCCGCCTGTATGACGGCGCCGACGCCTGGCGCTATTTCCCGGAACCGCTGATGGGCAAGCATCTGGTGGACTACCTGAGCGGCGCCATTCAGGGCGGCCAGGTGGATAACGCCACGCTGATTTATTCCGGCGATCCGCAGCACTTCCCGTACCGTAAAAACGAGGGGCAGTTTGAAGTCTTCGTGCCGCTGCGCCACGCCACCTTCCAGTTCCAACCGGGCTGGCCGGCGCTGACCGATTTGGCGATCGACCTCGACTTCGCCAACGAGGGGCTGTGGATGCAGGCGCCGCAAACCCGGTTGGGCAAGGTGGCGGGCAAAAATATCAGCGCGGTGATCCCGGATTACCTGAAAGAGCGGCTGCTGATCGACGCCGAGGTGGCGGGCGCGGGCAGCGACGTGCACGACTACTTCATGCAGACGCCGCTGCACGATTCGCTGGGGGCGGCGCTGGATCAGCTGCAGATTGGCGGTGATGTCAGTGGGCGCTTACATCTCGATATTCCCCTGGACGGCGAGCAGGTCAGAGCGACCGGTGAAGTGGCGCTGAACAATAACTCGTTGCTGATCAAGCCGCTGGATAGCGAACTGCAAAAGCTCAGCGGCAAGTTCCGCTTCGACAACGGTAACCTGCAGAGCGACCCGCTGTCGGCCACCTGGTTCGGGCAGCCGGTGGCGGTCAACTTCTCCACGCAGGAAGGCGCTCGCGACTACAAGATTGACGTCGGCCTGAAGGGCGATTGGCAGCCGGGCAAGTTCCCCGGCCTGCCGAAAGAGGCCGCCGATGCGCTCAGCGGCAGCGCGCCCTGGCAGAGCCAGGTGGCCATCACGCTGCCGCATCAGGGCTCGGCCAGCTACGATATCGGCATCGGCGCGGATTTGAAGAAAGTGAGCAGTCACTTACCTTCACCGCTGGACAAAATGCCGGGCGAGGCGTTGCCGGTGAACGTTAAGGTCAAAGGTGGCCTGAACGGCTTCATGTTGACCGGCAGCGCGGGCAAGCAAAACCGCTTCAACAGCGAATGGAACTTCGACAAAAAACAGGTGAATCTGGCGCGTGCCGCCTGGCAAACCAACGGTGGCGGCACGCCGCCGCTGCCGGCCGGCAAGTCGATGACGCTGAACCTGCCGGCGCTGGACGGCGAGCAGTGGCTGGCGCTGCTGGCGCCGGCGCTGAAACAGGGCGGCGGCAGCGGTCAGGTGGGCGGCTTCAGTTTCCCCACTACCGTGGCGCTGACCACGCCGCAGCTGCTGTTGGGCGGCCAGGCCTGGCATAAGCTGACGCTGTCGGCCGAAAAACAGCTGGGCGCCACCGTGGTGAGCGCCAAGAGCGATGAAGTGGACGGCAGCCTGCGGGTGGCCGATCGCGGGCCGTGGCGCGCCGATATCAACTACCTGTATTACAACCCGCAGTTCGCCGAGACGAAAAACGCGGCGGGTACGCCGCCATCGGCCGAGAAAGTTTCCTTCCGCGACTGGCCTTCGCTGATGCTGCGCTGCAAGTCGTGCTGGGTGCTGGGGCAGAACTTCGGCAGGGTCGAGGCGGATCTGAGCAATCGAGGGGATACCCTGACGCTGGATCACGGCCTGATCGACACCGGCAAAGGGCGCATGAGCGCCAGCGGCCTGTGGAAGCAAAATGCGCAGGAAGAGCGCAGCTCGCTGAAAGGCAAGCTGCTCGGCGGCAAAATCGATGAAACCGCGGCCTTCTTCGGCATCACTATCCCGCTGAAAGGTGCGCCTTACGACGTGGACTTCGATCTGTACTGGCACGGCGCGCCGTGGCAGCCGCAGGTCAATACGCTGAGTGGCGCGCTGCAGGTCAAGATGGGCAAGGGGGAGATCGACAGCATGGGCGGCGGCCGCGCCGGTCAGTTGCTGCGATTGGTCAGCTTCGACGCCTTGCTGCGCAAGCTGCAGTTCGATTTCAGCGATACCTTCGGCAAAGGCTTCTACTTTGACTCCATCCGCAGCACTGCCTGGCTGAAAGATGGCATAATGCATACTGATAATCTATTGATCGACGGCCTGGCGGCGGATATCGCCATGAGTGGCCAGATCGATCTGGCGCGCCGCCGCATCGATATGGAGGCGGTGGTGGCGCCGGCGATTTCGGCGACCGTCGGCGTGGCCACGGCGTTTGTCGTCAACCCGATCGTCGGCGCGGCGGTATTTGCCGCCTCGCAGGTGCTGGGGCCGCTGTGGAGCAAGATTTCGCTGATTCGTTACCATATCAGCGGCGATCTCGACCAGCCGAAGATCAATGAGGTACTTCGTAAGGCAAAGGAGGATAAGGCGTCATGAGGAATGCTAACGTTGCGTTGTTGCAGTTGTGCAGTGGCGATCAGGTGCGCGATAACCTGGCCCAGATTGAACAGCAGATCAAACAGCTCAATGCCGGGGTAAAACTGGTCATGACGCCGGAGAACGCGCTGCTGTTCGCCAACTCTGCGGCCTACCGCCAACAGGCGGAAAAACAGGGCGACGGTCCGCTGCAAAACGCGGTGCGCGAGCTGGCGCGCCGCTATGGCGTGTGGTTGCTGGTGGGCTCGATGCCCTTGATCAGCCGCGAAAACCCGGAGCTTATCACCACCAGCAGCCTGTTGTTCGACGAACAGGGCGAGATCCGCGCCCGCTACGACAAGCTGCACATGTTCGATGTGGACATCAACGATGCGCACGGCCACTACCGCGAGTCGGATACCTACCAGCACGGGCAGCACCTGACGGTAGTGGATACGCCGGTCGGGCGTTTGGGTATGACCATATGCTACGATCTGCGCTTCCCCGCGCTGTTCCAGGCGCTGCGGGCGCAAGGGGCCGAACTGATTTCGGTGCCGGCGGCCTTTACCCGGGTCACCGGCGAGGCGCATTGGGAAATTCTGCTGCGTGCCCGGGCGATCGAGAACCAGTGCATGATCCTGGCGCCGGCGCAGGTGGGGCGCCACGGGCCGACCCGCCGCACCTGGGGCCACTCGCTGGCTGTCGACGGCTGGGGCAAGGTGCTGGCCGAGAACGCGGACGCCGTGGCGGCGCTGAAGGTGCGCGTGGACACCGCAAGCCTGAAAAATATTCGTGCGCAGATGCCGGTGCTGCAGCACAACCGATTCCAGACGTCGCTGACGGTGCCGTCTGACAAGTTATCCTCCAATCAAGAGTGAAACCATTATGAGCCTGACGTTTGTCAGTGAGCAGTTACTCGCTACCAACAAGCTGAGTCATCAAGACCTGTACAAGGTATTGGGTCAACTGGCAGAACGCCGTATCGACTACGCCGACCTCTATTTCCAGTCCAGCTATCACGAAGCTTGGGTGATCGAGGACGGCATCATCAAGGATGGCTCTTACAATATCGACCAGGGCGTCGGCGTGCGCGCCGTCAGCGGCGAGAAGACCGGCTTCGCCTATGCCGATCAGATCACCCTGAATGCGCTGCAGCAGAGCGCCCAGGCGGCGCGCAGCATCGTGCGTGAGCAGGGCGACGGGCGGGCGCACACCCTGGGCGAGATCGGTTACCGGGCGCTGTACCCGCTGCTCGATCCGCTGCAAAGCCTGCCGCGCGAAGAGAAAATCGCCCTGCTGCACCGCGTCGACAAGGTGGCGCGTGCCGCCGATGCACGGGTGCAGGAAGTGAACGCCAGCATCACCGGCGTTTACGAGCAGGTGTTGGTGGCGGCTACCGACGGCACGCTGGCGGCGGACGTTCGCCCACTGGTGCGCCTCTCCGTCAGCGTGCTGGTGGAGCAGGATGGCAAGCGTGAGCGCGGTTCCAGCGGCGGCGGCGGCCGTTTCGGCTATGACTACTTCCTGGAAACCGTCGATGGTGAGGTGCGCGCCGATGCTTACGCCAAAGAAGCGGTGCGCATGGCGCTGGTCAACCTTGGCGCAGTGGCGGCGCCGGCCGGCAATATGCCGGTGGTGCTGGGGGCCGGCTGGCCGGGCGTGCTGCTGCACGAGGCGGTGGGCCACGGCCTGGAAGGCGACTTCAACCGGCGTGGCACCTCGGTGTTCAGCGGCCATATGGGCGAGCTGGTGGCTTCCGAGCTATGTACCGTGGTGGATGACGGCACCCTGCAAGGGCGGCGCGGTTCGCTGGCGATCGACGACGAAGGCGTACCGGGCCAGTACAACGTGCTGATCGAAAACGGCGTGCTGAAAGGCTACATGCAGGACAAGCTCAACGCGCGGTTGATGGGCGTCGCGCCGACCGGCAACGGCCGCCGCGAGTCCTACGCGCATCTGCCGATGCCGCGTATGACCAACACCTATATGCTGGCGGGACAATCGACGCCGGAAGAGATCATCGCCAGCGTTGAATACGGTCTGTACGCGCCGAACTTTGGCGGCGGCCAGGTGGACATCACCTCCGGCAAGTTCGTGTTCTCCACCACCGAAGCCTACCTGATCGAGAAGGGCCGCATCACCAAACCGGTGAAAGGGGCGACGCTGATCGGCTCCGGCATTGAGGCGATGCAGCAGATCTCGATGGTCGGCAACGACTTGGCGCTCGATAAAGGCGTGGGCGTGTGTGGCAAGGAAGGCCAGAGCGTGCCGGTAGGCGTCGGCCAACCGACGCTGAAACTGGATACGCTGACCGTCGGTGGCACGGCGTAATCTTTCCTCAAGGGGCCATGCACTGGCCCCTTGTTCATTCCCCATTTTGAGTTTTTTCTCGCCCACGCAAAGAGTGCTGTGCGGCGATGATGCCGAGAAAGATGACGATGGCGTGCTTTGGTGTGTCTACCCAGCGTTGGTTGCTGTTGCTGGGCGTTCTGTCCCTGACGGGCTGCGCCCGTTCCGATGCGCTGTGGGGCGTGGTCGATAAACTCTGCATGGCCAACTATCAGCAAAAACGCAATCCGGCCCCGTGCGAGCAGATTTATATGCCGCAGGGGAAGGCCCTGGGCTTTAGCGTGCTGCAGAACCCGCGTTACCCTTATCACTTTATCCTGGTGCCGACGGCGCCGCTTTCCGGCATTGAAAGCCCGCAGCTGCTGGTTGGAGAACGGACGGACTATTTTGGCTATGCCTGGCTGATGCGTTACCGGCTGGCCGCCGAGTATGGTGGGCCGGTGCCGGACGACAGGCTGGGCATGGCGATCAACTCCGCTTATGGCCGCAGCCAGAACCAATTGCATATTCACCTGACCTGTCTGCGCGAAGATGTACGGCGCCAATTGCAGGCAGAACGCCCCTATATTCAGGAACAATGGCGACCTTTGCCGGATAAGCTGTTGCGCCACACCTACTATGCCCGCCGCGTGATGCAACCGACCGCGATGGGTATCTACCCGATTAAGGATCTTGCAGATTATTTTCATCTGTCGCCGCAGCAGCTGGCGGAGTATGGCGTGGCCGTCGTTCCGACCACGTTTGCCGGCCAACGGGGGTTTATCTTGCTGGCCTCGAAGCGCGGCTGGGACGTGGGCAACCGCGCCTCGGTAGAATCGCTGTTGGATAAAACGTGCGCGATTTTGCCGCGTGAGTCTCAAGACGGCAGGTGAGAGCAACACGCTCTCACCTCACTTTTCCTACCTGAACCGCGCATCCCGAGAAAACAGGAAAGCGGCTTCCCCCTGGCGAGCGTCGGCTTCCGCCTGAGCACCCTGGTAGCGCAAGATCATGATCAGCGTGGCATAGACGTTGGCGTCGATACGGCGCTGCAGATAGGCATTGGCCCACTGCCGATGGCCGGTCAACAGGGCATCATCACGCGTTTGGTTATAGACCAGCAGCGCGTGAGATTGCTCGTCGAAGGTTTTGCGCTCCCGGTAGATCCAGGCGGCCGGCGGCGGCATCTGCTCGATGCTGTCGATGGTAGCCAGCATGGTACGTTCCGATTGGGTGAGCGCCATGCGCCCTTGCCAGGCAAAGACCGCCATCACCAGCACGCCGATGGCCGCCATCGCCACCGGTAGGCTCAGGGCTTTGGCGAACGGCTGCGGGCGCGGCTCGCCGGTTTGGCCGTCCAGCAGCGCCAGCAGCAGCAGAAACACCAGCCAATGCGGCGTAGACAGATAGAAAGGGTATTCCAGCTGGGTGTGTACCAGCATTGGCAGCAGCACCAGAAACAGCCCGATGCGCGCACCGGCCGGCTGCTCGCGATCCCGTTGCCAGGCGCGTTTCAACAGCAGCGCGCCGGCGACGAGGACGATAACGATACCCGCCAGCGCCGGCAGGCCGCCCTCAACCCACCAGAGCAGGATTTCATTGTGCGGGTGCCCGGCGACTTCCAACACTTCTCGCCAGGGCATTGTCTGCAGACGGAAGTGCGCGAAGCTGTATTCAAAGCCGCCGTAGCCCCAGCCCAGCAGTGGTTTGGCCAGGATCATGGCGGCGACGTCATGGAGCATGGTCAGGCGCGCACCGTTGGAGAATTCGTAGTCATGTAAGACGGTACTCGTCTCCAGACCGAAACCGGTGAGCAACACCGTGGTACCGAGCGCCACGCCCAACAGCAGCGCACCGCCGGCCCAGCGGCTCACGGCCGGGTGCTGGCGGGCAAAACGCCACAGCATCAACGCCGCCGCCAGGGCACCGCCCAGCCAGGCGGCGCGCGACTGGATCAGCACCAGCAGGGCGGAGAAAGCGGCCAGCAGCGCGAGCAACGGGAGTTGCCGCCGCTGCGTCTGCGCAGAGAGAGGGGCAAGCAGCAGCCAGAGCGCCAAAGCCAGCCCGGTGGCGATAAAGCTGCCCAGCACGTTCGGTTGCTGGAAGACGCCGTAAACGCGGCTGCCGTTAGGAGATACCCAGGCCAGAGCAGGGGCGAACAGCTGCAGAGCTGCCAGCAACGCCTGAACGCCGACGGCGAACAGCAGGCCGAACAGCAACAGGTTGCGCTGCCGGGCTGTCAGGCGCAGCTGCAGACAGGCGATATAGAACAGCCAACCGCCTAGCAAACCGGCGCAGCGCCACAGGGCATCTTCGCGCCACTCGGGGCGGGTATACAGCAGCGGCAGCGCCAGCACGGCGATGCCGAGCAGCAACAGGCGTGCCGTGGGGGTAAGCGAAAGACGGGTACGGCCAAGGCAAACGGTGAAGGTCACGATCAGCGTGGTCAGTGCCATGACGCTCCAGGCCAGAATATTTTGCGGCAGCGCCAGGCCGCCGCCGCCCATGTTGGGGTGATAGACCGGCAGGAGCACCGCCATCCAGATCAGCAGCAGGGGCAACACGGCGATAGCCGGTGCGTTAACGGGGGCTTTATCGGTCATGGTTAACTCGCCATGTCTCGATATCGTTCATTGAATGCATTTTTTGAGGATTCCCTATCCTTATCCTGGGGTTTAAATTCGCTGAAGCTTCAATGCCTAAAATGCTTTATAGGAATTTAAAAGACTTCATATCGAAGTGATAAATACTTTCCCCCTGTGAGCGCGGGGACGGCTTATATAAAAAGGGGAAGCCGTATTCAGCTGCCTGAAAAAAAGGTGTTTTCTTTATTTTAAAAACAGGGGTGTCATTTTCTCAAATTTATCTCGCTCCAGTCAATTTTTAATCCATTGTTTTATTTTTGCATTTAAATCAATTTGTTGTGATTATTTTTTGCGTAATGAAACGCCGTGTGAGCGGCAACTAGCGTCTGGGCAAACAGCTGACGGAGCCAATGAGATAAGCATTTTTTTGTTAAATCATTGTTGCTAATGGCGGTGCGGCGGGCGTTATTTTATTTATCGCTGTTCATTATCTTATTTCACATTTTCTTTATCACGCCATTTTTTATTTTTATTAAGACTATTCTTGTTGCTATGGTTTTTTTTGAATTTTATTAAATTAAATTTTTTTAAGATTGTTCTGTGCTCTTGTAAATAACGGAGCGATGGTCTGCCTATCCCTGTTGCCATCATGCCAGACGGACCAACGCGCCTGTAAAAGCGCGTTAATCCATGTTTCACAGATCTCACTCCATTTCGCCAATCCGCTCCAGCGCATCTACCACCAGATCCCAGAATTTATCCTGATCCAGCTTGACCGCCACCTGGGTGTGGCAGTCCGGCGGCGGCGGCGCGCGGAAGTCCGCGACCGTCATGCCCAGCGTCAGGGTGCCGGTCAGTTCGATATCCACCGGCGCTTTGCGCACCGTCATCACGCTCGGATCGATCACGTAGGCGACTGCGCAAGGATCGTGTACCGGCGGGGCACTGAAGCCCTGCGCCTGTTGGTACATACGGCCAAAGAATGCCAGCAGTTCGCCGACGAAGGCGGCCGGCCGGGTACCGAGGGTGGCGATGCGCTCGCAGACTGCCGGCGTGGCCAAAGCCTGGTGGGTGAGATCCAGCCCGACCATGGTCAGCGGCCATTTTTCGTTAAACACGATGTGCGCCGCCTCAGGATCGATTTTGATATTGAACTCCGCCACCGCGCTCCAGTTGCCCACGTGGTAGCCGCCGCCCATCAGCACCACTTCCTTGACCCGCTCGGCAATGCGCGGCTCTTTGCGCACTGCCATGGCGATATTGGTCAGGCCGCCGGTCGGCACCAGCGTCACGCTGCCGGGCGGGTGAGCCATCACGGTATCGATGATCAGATCCACCGCGTGGCGCGAGTCCAGCTGCAGGTGGGGTTCCGGCAGCACCGGGCCATCGAGGCCGGAATCGCCGTGAATGTCGGGTGCCACTTCGATATTGCGCACCAGCGGGCGCGGGCAGCCGGCGGCGAAGGGCACGCCGGTGATATTGGCGATGCGTGCCACCGCCAGCGCGTTGCGCGTCACTTTGTCCAGCGTCTGATTGCCCACCACGGTGGTGACCGCCAGCAGGTCGATCTGCGGATTGCCCCAGGCCAGCAGCAGGGCGATGGCGTCGTCATGCCCCGGGTCACAGTCCAGTATGATTTTTTTCATGGTTATTCCTGATGCAGGGAGAGGTTCCCGCAGCATAACGCAGTGCGGCGGCGTGGGATAATGCCGATGGTGCTTTTGTTAGCGGCATCAAAGCCTTGCCACTTTTTCGATGTAATGAAACGTAAATCCTCATCGCCGGGCTTTACCCTGGAGTTTACTCCAGGGTTTACAGTGAGCTTCAGCGTCAATGTACAGAGGAGAGACGGGATGAGCTTACTGAAAAGGTTGTTGGGTCAAGGCGGTGTTAACGGCGGTCATCAGCGCGCGGGTCACCGCGGCGGGCATCATGGCAACCGCTATAACCAGCATGGCGAGCCGGGGTCGCAGTGTTCGGAATGCCAGGCGGTGAATAAACCGGGCGCACGTTATTGTCATCGCTGCGGTCAGCCATTTGCCGCGGTGAGCGCCACCTGCGGCCAGTGCGCCGCGCCGTTGCCGCCGGGCAGCCGCTTTTGCCCGCAGTGCGGCGGCGGTGTACCGTGAACCGGGGCGGTTGGACAGCCGCGCTGCTGCTGGGTGCCATGGCGCTATGGACGCTGCTGGCCTGGGGCGTGGCCGGCGTGCTGGCCTGGCTCCCGGCGTTGGCGGAGGCAGCCGGGAATGCATCGTTGCCGGTGAACGGTGCGCTGAGCCTGGTGCCGCAGACGGTGCTGGACGCCTGGCTGCCGTGGCTGAAACAGCTGGGCAGCGGGCTGGCGAGCTATTTTCCTCTGCTGCTGAACTGGGCCGGCTACGCCGTCTGGCTGCTATGGGGCCTCGGCATGCTGGCGCTGATGCTGCTGGGCGCGCTGGCGCACCGCTATTTGAGCGCCGCTCAGCGATAGCCCTGATAGACCGCCGCCACGCGTTCGAAATAGTCGGTTAGGTAGTTGATACACACCTGCACCTTCAGCGGCAGTTTGTCCTTCTCGGTATAGAGCGCGTAGATCGGCCGCGGATCCGAATGGTAGCTTTTGAACAGGATCTCGATCTCGCCGCGCTTGATCTCTTCGATCACCCACATCAGCGGGGCGTAGGCGATGCCGGCGCCGTTTTTCAGCCAACGGATCATGGTGGAGGAGTCGTTGGTGACGAAGCGCCCCTGCGGTGAAATGCGCGTGGTGATGCCCTCCGGCGACATCAGTTCAAATTCGCTGTCGGGGCGCACGCTGTACTCCAGCCAGGAAAAGTTGACCATGTCGCTCGGCTTCTGCGGCGTGCCGTGCTGGCTGAGGTAGCTTTTGGCGGCGCACACCACCATCGGCATCTGCCCCAGGCGACGGGAGAACAGGCTGGAGTCCTGCAGCGCGCCGGTGCGGATCACCAGATCCAATCCATCAGTGATCAGGTCCGGAGCAGGAATGCCGGTCACCAGGTTGACCGTCAGGCCCGGGTACTCTTTCATCATCTCGGCGGTCATGTTCGCCAGCACGTTTTGCGCCATGGTGGATGAACTGCCGATGCGCAGCGTGCCGGCAGGCGTATTGTTAAACGCATACAGCTGCTCATGCACTTCGCTGACTTCCTGCAGCATGCGTCGGCAGCCCTGATAGTAGATTTTGCCGGCCTCGGTCAGGCCGATGCTGCGCGTGCTGCGGTTCAACAGCTTGACCTGCAGCTCATTTTCCAGTTTCGAGACGGTTTGGCTGATCGATGAAACGCTCATGTCGAGTTGGCGCGCGGCCGCGGTAAACGACCCGAACTCAACCACTTTGGCGAATACCGACATCCGTTTTAATCTTTCCATTATTCACTCTGGCTTAAAAGTGATTTAGATCACAGATTGTTGATGCCTTGATAGTAAGCAGGCTAATATAACGTGGTCGGGTGAATAGACCTTACCAACGTGCGAGAGCGATCGGCGACGTAATCCTGCCGCTCCTCCGGCACCCTCGCAATCCCTGTCGTGGATGTCTGCCCCAAAGTTTAACCTTTTTTCGGGTTCGTGACCTGGACAAGCTGTCCGGTCAAGATTTGTGGCGCACGCACGCTAAAATGTAAAGAGAATGTGAATGGCGAGATGTGTCTTTCCCCGGCGTAGTGAACAATAAGGAAAAAGTGATGAGTTTGCTTCCGGTTATGGTCATCTTCGGACTGTCGTTTCCGCCGGTGTTTTTCGAGCTGCTGGTGTCGCTGGCGCTGTTTTTTCTCTTGCGCCGCCTGCTGCAGCCGACGGGGATTTACGATTTTGTCTGGCATCCGGCGCTGTTTAACACCGCGCTGTATTGCTGCTTGTTTTATCTGATTTCATGTCTTTTTGTTTGAGGTCGCTGTGAAAAATTTTTCGATAAAAATAACCCGAATCGCGATCACTTTGATTCTTGTGCTGCTGGGTATCGCCGCGGTATTTAAGGCTTGGGTGTTCTACACCGAGTCGCCGTGGACGCGTGACGCCAAGTTTACCGCCGACGTGGTGGCGATCGCGCCGGACGTCAGCGGCCTGCTGACCGACGTGCCGGTGGTGGACAACCAGCTGGTGAAGAAAGGGCAGGTGCTGTTCGTGGTCGATCGGCCGCGCTATGAGCAGGCGCTGGCGGAAGCCGGCGCCGACGTCGCCTACTATCAAGCGCTGGCGGCGGAAAAACGGCGTGAGGCCGGCCGCCGCGTGAAGCTGGGCGTGCAGGCGATGTCGCAGGAAGAAATCGACCAGTCGAACAACTCGCTGCAGACCGTGCAACACCAGCTGGCGAAGGCCGTGGCGGCGCGCGAGCTGGCGCAGCTGGATCTGGAGCGCACCACGGTGCGCGCCCCGGCCGATGGCTGGATCACCAACCTCAACGTCCACGCCGGGGAATACATCACCCGTGGATCGGTCGCGGTGGCGCTGGTGAAGAAAGATTCCTTCTACATCCTGGCGTACCTGGAAGAAACCAAGCTGAACGGCCTGAATAAGGGCGACCGTGCGGAGATCACCCCGCTCGGCAGCAACCGCATCATGCACGGCACCGTCGACAGCGTGGCGGCGGCGGTGAACAACAGCAGCAGCACAGTCAACAACAAAGGGCTGGCCTCGATCGACAGCAACCTGGAGTGGGTGCGTCTGGCGCAGCGTGTGCCGGTGAAGATCCTGCTGGACGCCAAGGACCAACAGCATCCGTACCCGGCCGGCACTACCGCCACCGTGGTGATCGTCGGCAAGAACGATCGCAATGCCGACAGCGGTTCGCCCTTTGTGCGCCTGATGCACCGGCTGCGTGAGTTCGGCTAATGAACAGCCCAACCTTTATCCGGCTGAGATTTGCCTTCAAACTCAGCTTCGCGATTGTGTTTGCGCTGTTCGTCGGCTTTCATCTCAATCTGGAAACCCCGCGCTGGTCGGCGATGACCGCCGCCATCGTCGCCGCCGGCCCGGCCTTTGCCGCCGGCGGCGAACCCTTCTCCGGCGCCATCCGCCACCGCGGCTGGCTGCGCATCATCGGCACCTTTATCGGCTGCTTCGTCGGCCTGATCATTATCATCACCACCGCCCGTGCGCCGGTGGTGATGCTGCTGCTGTGCTGTATCTGGGCCGGTTTCTGCACCTGGCTCTCTTCGCTGATCAAGGTGGAGAACTCCTACGCCTGGGGCCTGGCCGGTTATACCGCGCTGATCATCATCGTGACGGTCGCCACCAGCGAGGCCCATCTGCTGGAAGCGCCGCAGTTCGCCATCGAGCGTTGCAGCGAGATCGTGCTGGGGATCGTCAGCGCCGTATTGGCGGATCTGCTGTTCTCGCCGCGTTCGATCAAGCAGGACATCGATCGAGCGGTGGATCAGCTGTTGGTGGATCAATATCGCCTGATGCAGATGTGCATCAGTAACGCCGACAAAGAAGACATCGACCGCGCCTGGAGCAATCTGGTGAAGAGCACCACGGCGCTGGACGGCATGCGCAACAACCTGATGATGGAGTCCTCGCGCTGGCAGAAGGTCAACCGCCGGGTGAAGGCGCTGCATACCCTGTCGCTGACGCTGATCACCCAGGCTTGCGAAACCTATCTGATCCTGCTGAATCACCCGGACGCGCTGCAAGCGAGCCTGCGGGAGCAGCTGATGGTGCCGGCGGAAAACCCGCAGGAGATCCACAAGCGCATGAAGCTGTTGCGCCAGGTGCTGACCACGCATCGCTCCGAGGAAACTCTGCCGACCCTCACCGGCTGGGTCGGCGCGGCGACGCGCTACCTGCTGCTGTCGAAGGGCGTACACACCAACGGCAGCATCAGCGCGGTGGAAGAAGGCGTGTTGAGCAATGAAACCGTGGTCAAGCCGACCTCGGCAGAAGGGCACCACGCGATGATCAACGGCCTGCGCACCTTTGTGGCGACGGCGTTCGGCAGCCTGCTGTGGCTGTGGACCGGCTGGACGTCCGGCAGCGGTTTTATGGTGATCATCGCGGTGATCACCTCGCTGGCGATGCGCACCCCGGCGCCGCGCATGGTGGCGATGGATTTCGTGCTGGGCATGCTGGCGGCGATCCCGGTCGGTTCCCTGTTCTTCATGGTGATCCTGCCGGCGACGCAGCAGAGCATTTTGCTGTTGTGTCTCAGCCTCGGCCTGTTGGCGTTTTTCATCGGCATCGAGGTGCAGAAGCGGCGGCTCGGTTCGCTGGGGCTGCTGGCGGGGACGATCAACATTCTGGTGCTGAGCAACCCGATGGAGTTCAACGTCACCCAGTTTCTCGACGGGGCGCTCGGCCAGTTCCTCGGCAGCTGCGTCGGGCTGATGGTGCTGCTGCTGATCCGCGACAATTCACGCGAACGCACCGGCCGCACGCTGCTCAACCAGTTCGTCAGCAGCGCGGTGTCGGCGTTGACTACCAAGGCGGCGCGCCGTCGGCAGAACCACCTGCCGGCGCTGTATCAACAGCTTAACCAGCTGCTGATGATGTTCCCGAACGACATCGCCAAGTACCGTCTGGCGCTGAACCTGATCATCGCCCACCAGCGTATGCAGCGGGCGGAAATTCCGGTCAGCGAAGAGCTGTCGGCCTTTCACCGCCAGATCCGCAGCACCGCCGATCGGGTGGTCTCGGCCAAGAACGACGTCAAGCGCGCCTATTACTACGATCGCTTGCTGGGTGAAATGAACGAGTACCAGCAAAAGCTGGTGGACAACCAGGCGCCGCTCAGCGTCACCGGGCCGGTGAAACGCCTGGCCGACATGCTGCATCGCTATCGCCACGCCTTGATCGATTGATGCGTTCCCTTCTGTTGCGCCGCGTTGTGCGGCGCCTTCCCTGACTATACTGAAAGCAGCGCCTGGTACGGCGGCCGTCTCATAAGAGGCGGCCCGTTTTCAGAGAGACTCCGAGTGCCAGAACGGCTGGAAAGTGGCATCATTGTCATGAATGGATGAAACCTTAGCCGCCGCGAAAACGTTACTTGCCGGTCATCTTAGTTTCATCCTGGTCGACTATATACCTAACTAGCCTGGGGGAGCTGCGGCGCCTTCGGCGGCATAATTTCAGGGAATGTCATGAACAAGCGGATTCTGGTGGCGATTGTCATCGCCGTGATCATCGCCGTCTTCAGCGCGCTGCGCGGCAACGAGCACCGTGCGATCGGCGGCAACCCGGCGGTGGTGCCGGCGGGGCAGCAGCAGAGCATCGATCGGCTCACGCAGCAGCAAACGGTGGTGAGTTACCTGCAGCAGCATCAGCGGCTGCCGGATTATTACGTCACCAAGAAGCAGGCGCGCGAGCAGGGCTGGGATCCGCGTTCAGGCAACCTCTGTGCGGTATTGCCGGGCAAGGCGATTGGCGGCGATCGATTCTCTAACCGTGAAGGGCAATTGCCGACCGCCGGCGGCCGGGTCTGGCGCGAAGCGGACATCAATTATCAGTGTGGCCGGCGCGGCGCCGATCGCCTGCTGTATTCGAGCGACGGTCTGATCTTCGTCACGCGCGACCATTACAAAAACTTCATTCGTGTGGAGTGAGTTTGATGGCAAAAGTAGAGTTTGATTTTGAACAGATCCAGGATGTGCCGACCTTCTACCGCGATTTCGCGCACAAGTTTGCGCTGGACGAGGGGTTCGGCGCCAACCTCGACGCGCTGTGGGACGTGGTGACCGGCGATATCGGCCTGCCGGTGGAAATCGAATTCACCCACCTGAATGCCCGCAGCAAGCGCCGTTTCGGCGCGATCATTCTGCTGTTTGAAGAGGCGGAAGAAGAGCTGGAAGGCAGCCTGCGCTTCAATATCCGCGAAAGCAGCGGCGAGCCGGCCCATCACCGGGGATGAAACGGATTCATCCCGGGATGGCGGCGGCGCTTAGTCAGCCGCTTCGGCCAGTTCGCGCAGGTATTGGAAGATCTGGCGGTAAGCCTTAGGCGGCTTGTTGGCGGCCTTCTCTTTCTGCGCGTTGCGCACCAGTGAACGCAGCTGTTGGCGATCGGCGGCCGGATACAGATCCAGGATAGACGGAATGACGTCATCGCCTTCTTCCACCAGGCGGTCGCGCAGCGCTTCCAGTTTATGGAACAGCGAAACCTGCTGGTTGTGGCGGTTTTTCAGCTTGTCGAGCGCGGTCTGGATCGGCTCGATATCGCGGGCGCGCAGCATCTTGCCGATCAGCTGCAGCTGACGGCGGCGGCCCTCTTTCTTGATCTTTTGCGCCAGCTCGATGGCGGCACGCAGATCTTCGTCCAACGGAATGCGGTCCAGCGCGTTTTTGCCCAGATCGACCATTTCGGCCCCCAGGTCTTTCAGCGCTTCGGCATCACGTTTAATCTCACTTTTACTGACCCAGATAATCTCGTCATCGTCCTCGTTTTCATTCTCCGGGACATCGTCGAGCCAGTCTTCAGGCTGTTTGTTCATGGTAGGCTCCGTTAAAAAGAGGCTAATCCTAACAGGTTGCCGGCTTTATGCGAAATTCAACGCGGTTCCTGTTAGACTCAACGGCAGAGATCTCAGGATTTTTGCGCGCCGCCCCGCGTGCACAACTACGCCGCTCCGGCACTTTTCTCAACGATTTTCTGATTAATTATGGCAGATTGATGAAAGTAGTCACTCAAGTTGCAGAACAGCGCAAGGCGCTGGAACAGGCCGTCTCTCAGGCGCTGGAGCTGGCCCGCGCCGGTTCCGACGCGGCGGAAGTCGCGGTCACCAAATCGACCGGCATCAGCGTCAGTACCCGCTTCGGCGAGGTGGAAAACGTCGAGTTCAACAGCGATGGAGCGCTGGGCATCACCGTGTATCACCGTCAGCGCAAAGGCAGCGCCTCTTCCACCGATCTCAGCCCGGACGCCATCGCCCGCACCGTGCAGGCGGCGTTGGATATCGCGCGCTACACCTCTGAAGATCCCTGCGCCGGCCCGGCGGAGAAAGATCTGCTGGCGTTCGAGGCGCCGGATCTCGATCTGTTCCACCCGATCGAGCTGGACGCCGATCGCGGCATCGAGCTGGCGGCGCGCGCCGAGCAGGCTTCGCTGGCGGCGGACAAGCGCATCACCAACACCGAAGGCGGCAGCTTCAACAGCCACTACGGCATCAAGGTGTTCGGCAACAGCCACGGCATGCTGCAAAGCTACTGTTCCAGCCGCCACTCGCTGTCCAGCTGCGTCATTGCGGAGCAGGACGGCGATATGGAGCGAGATTACGCTTACACCATCGGCCGTGCGATGGGCGATTTGCAAAGCCCCGAGTGGGTGGGGCAGGAGTGCGCCCGCCGCACGCTGGCGCGCCTCGCGCCGCGCAAACTGTCGACCATGAAGGCGCCGGTGCTGTTCGCCTCCGAGGTAGCCACCGGGCTGTTCGGCCATCTGGTAGGCGCCATCAGCGGCAGCAGCGTTTACCGCAAGTCGACCTTCCTGTTGGACTCGCTCGGCCAGCAGATTCTGCCGGCGTGGCTGACCGTCGAGGAGCATCCGCACCTGCTGAAAGGGCTGGCGTCGACGCCGTTCGACAGCGAGGGCGTGCGCACCCAGCGGCGCGATATCGTCAAGGACGGCGTGCTGCAAACCTGGCTGATGACCAGCTACTCGGCGCGCAAGCTGGGCCTGCACAGCACCGGCCATGCCGGCGGCATCCATAACTGGCGCATTGCTGGGCAGGGCGCGGACTTCGCCGGCATGTTGAAACAGCTTGGCACCGGCCTGGTGGTGACCGAGCTGATGGGCCAGGGCGTCAGCGGCGTTACCGGCGATTACTCGCGCGGCGC
Organism: Serratia sp. HMSC15F11; assembly: GCF_001808215.1. Classification (NCBI taxonomy): domain Bacteria; kingdom Pseudomonadati; phylum Pseudomonadota; class Gammaproteobacteria; order Enterobacterales; family Yersiniaceae; genus Serratia; species Serratia sp. HMSC15F11. Next base: position 164,553 of record NZ_KV792486.1, on the reverse strand, counting down.
CGCCGGCTTCTGGGTGGAAAACGGCGAGATCCAATACCCGGTCAGCGAGATCACCATCGCCGGCAACCTGAAAGACATGTTGCGCAATATCGTCAGCGTCGGCAGCGATATCGAAACCCGCAGCAATATCCAGTGCGGTTCGGTGCTGCTGCCGGAAATGAAGATCGCCGGTCAATGATCCTCTGCGCGGCCGGCGCCCGTCGGCCGCGCGTTATCCCGTCTCAACCTTGCTTACAAATCTCCGGTTTCGGTTTTGCCCGGCCTTGCCTATGGTAACGGTGGGTTAATTAAAACAATAAATGGAAGGTGAGCAAACATGCAGAATACCCTGAAAGCGCTGGCGGCGTTGACGCTGCTGGCGGCCAGTTCGCTGGCGGCCGCCGCCGATCTGGGCGACGATATGGACACCCTGGCGGAAAACTACAAAACGGTGCTGAATACCGATTCCGCCGCTACCCTCACACAGAGCCTGCAAAACATGCGCGCCGCCGCGCAGGACGCCAAACAGGGCACTCCGCCGAAGCTGGAGGACAAAGCCGCCGACAGTCCGGAAATGAAAGATTTCCGCCACGGGCTGGATACCCTGATCGGCCAGATCGATCAGGCGCTGGCGCTGGCCAATCAGGGCAAAGTCGCCGAAGCGAAGCAGCTGGCGCAGGGCTTCAAGCAAACCCGCGACGCCAACCACAAGAAATTCCGCTAACCCGTCAACCGTCGCGCCCGTCTTCCGTCAGATAGGAGGAGGGCGCTTGCCCCAGCACGCGGCGAAACATGGTTGAAAACGCCGCGCTGCTGTCATATCCCATTTCCATCGCCACCTGCGTTACGCTGCGCCCTTCGGCCAGCAGCGCCAGCGCCAGCACCACGCAGGCGCGCTGGCGCCATTGCGAAAACGGCAGGCCGGTCTGCGCGCGAAAGAAGCGGCTGAAGGTGCGAATGCTCATGTACAGACGAGGGGCCCACCGCTGCGCGGAGTCGTGAGCGTCGGGGTGCTGCAAAAAGGCGTGGCACAGCTCGCCCAGCCGAGGATCGGCGGGCAGCGGGATGTGCAACGGCAAGGGTTGCAGCCGGGCCAGCTCATGCAGCAGCAGCGTTGCCAGCGCTCCGTCGCGCCCGTCTTGCTCATACTCCAGCGGCATATCCACCGCCGCCATCAACAGCTGGCGCATCAGCGGGGTGACGCTGACCACCTGGCAGACCTGCGGCTGTTCAGCGGACAACGCACCCGGTTCGAGGTACAGGCTGCGGGTGGTGACACCGACCATCCTCACCGCGTGCGGCATCTGCGGCGGCAGCCACACCGCATGCTGCGGCGGGACGACCCAATTGCCTTGCTGTGTAAAAACATGCATGACGCCGGTGGCGCCGTACAGCAACTGCGCGCGCCGGTGGCTGTGCATCGGCAGCAGATGGCCCGGCGGGTAGTCGGTGCCGATGGCGATCACCGCGCGCGCTACGTGATCGATGTCGTCAATGCGGACGTTGCGCATGGGCCTCCTTTGGCGGGCAGATTGGCCGAAACGCAATGATAGTTGGCCTTTCATATAAAGCAAGCCAGTGGGTCGCGCCTTACCATCCAGTTTTCGCACCGCGATAGGACAGTTGAATATGAAAAAAGTAACGTTTAAGGACGGGCGTGCCTTTAGGGCGCATTTGCCGCCGGTGGGGCCGTTCTGCGACTTCGTGCGGGCGCACGGCCATGATTGAAACCTTGATTGTGCTGGGTGCCGGTTTTCTGACCGGCATCACCACCATTCTGTTCGGCTTCGGCGGCGGCTTTGTGGTGGTGCCTTTCGTCTATCACCTGATCTCCGCGTCGGGCGAGCAGCCCGGCCAGGCGATGCATATCGCGGTGGCGACCTCGACGGCGGTGATGATCCTCAACGCGAGTTACGCCACGCTGACCAACTGGCGCAGCGGCAACCTGCTGCGTGAAACCATCGTGCCGCTGATCTTTTTCATCGGCATCGGCGCGGCGCTGGGCGCGTTCGCCTCTTCGCTGCTGGCGGACGGCGTGATCCGCGGGCTGTTTGTGGTCTATATGGCAGTGACCATCGCCGACTGCCTGTTCCGCCGGGGTTTTTTGATCAAACCGGCGCGCGCCGAACTGTCCACCGTCACGCTGTGGGGCGGCGGGCCGCTGATCGGCGGCATCGCCACCCTGCTGGGGGTGGGCGGCAGCGTGATGACCGTGCCGCTGCTGCGTCGCCATGGTTATGACATGAAGTATTGCGTCAGCGCCGCCAACCCGCTGTCGATCCCGGTGGCGGTGATCGGGGCGCTGATGTATATCGTGTTGGGGTGGCACGAGATGAGCGGGCCGCAGTATCTGGGCTACGTCAATCTCAACATTCTGGGGTTGCTGGTGGTCGCGGGGATTGCGGGGATCGTGTTTGCCAGGCGCTGCTTGCCTAAGGTGAGCGATGCGCTGCATGCCAAAATCTACGTGCTGCTGCTGATCGCCGTGCTGATCGCTATCTGCATTTGAGACATAAAGGGCGGCCGGATGCCGCCCTGAAAACCGCTTAACGGTGGTATTCGCCCGCCGCTTCCGGCTGGTACAGCAATTCCAGCACTTCAATCCGCGCTTCTTCACCGTTCGGCAATTGCCAGGAGATCTGCTTGCCGACGTGCATGCCGAGCAGCGCTGCGCCCAGCGGCGCCATCACCGACAGCTGATCGTGGCTGTCTTTCAGCGATGCCGGGTAAACCAGCGTGCGCACGTGCTCTTCATCGGTGTGCAGATCGCGAAAACGCACGCGGCTGTTCATGGTCACCACGTTGGCCGGCATTTTCTCCGGCGGCAGGATTTCCGCGCGATCCAACTCGTCGTTCAGCGCGGCGGCGACGTCGGTGTTGGCGAAGGCCGGTTGTTCCAATAGCGCATCCAGGCGTTCCGCATCCAGCTCATTAATAGTAATGATGGGTTTGGTCATTCCACTCTCCAGTCAAATCAAAGGGCGCCAGTCTTTGCGCCCATAAATTCGGAAAAACAACACAAAGCAACACCCCCGCGCCAGAGGAGCGGGGGTGTGGGTAATGTCGATTTGTCCCATTGATAGTAGGCGGTTGGGGCGAGAAAAGAAAGAGATCCCGATCACGAAGGCTTTTATCGTCAATCGTGGCAAAAGAAACGGTTAGCCCGGTTATGTTTTTGTTATCTCATTGACTTTTTCGCCGCCGCGTCGTTTTGCGAAATGGATCCCCACGCGTCATTCGATTTCCACTTCGAACTGGAAAAAACCGGTCTACACAGAAAATCCTACCGGGGGTAGGGTAAAGACATCACAGAAAGCGGGTTATTCAGGTGATGCGCTTTACGGCTTACTGATTAATGTAGGATCTAGGGGTACTGAAAAGTGAATGATGGATCTGCTTCGATAAAAGAAATTGAAAAATCCGATGTCAGCGAAGCCGGAGCGATCGCTGCTCGGGTGTTGGCGGATATTACCGCGATGCTGAATGCTGAAAATATTTATACCAATGCGGTGCAGCAACAGATGCTGGAATCGCATATTCGCGCCATGGTGCTGCGTTCAATAACCGGTGAGCCGTTGCCGGAGGTGGATAAATCGTTGTTCGACGAAATCTCTGCCGAATCCATGCAAATGGCGGAGCGCGTGGTGAATCAGTTTGGCACATTGCCTATCGAAGAAGCCTATTTGCTGTCAGTGCACTTCGAAGTGGCGAAAGATAATAACGCATAGCGGTTAACGCATCGATTTCAATCAGGAGAATATACCATGGGTCAAATTATCGTAGTGATCGGCGATCGTCTGGGCAAAGGGCAAAAAGTTGGCCAAGGCGTTGAAAGCGCAGGCGGAAAAGCGGTGGTCATCCCCAGCGTCGCGGCGGACATGAAGCTGGGCGACGTCATGAAAGCGGAAAACGCGCAGCTGGGCATCTCTTTTTGCGGCAGCGGCGGCGCCGGCGCGATTACCGCGCAAACCAAACACGGCTACAAGGCTAAATATGGCATGCGTTCGGTGGAAGAGGGCGTGACGGCAATTAACGAAGGCTACAACGTGCTGGGCTTCGGCTTTATGGATAAAGAAGAGCTGGGCCAGAAACTGGTGGAAGCTTACGTCAAAAAACATGGCAATCCATAATGAAAGAGCAATATACCACATCGGTAAAGGTGGAGGGTAAAGGCGACAGCAAAGCGAAAGCTTTTGCTTCCGCCTTGGCTAATGTGCAGGGCGCGGTATTAAAGTCCACCAACAATATTCTGCTGCGTATCGAACCGCAGGACGTCAGCGTAGTGAAAGCGGAAGAGAAAATAACTAAAGAGAAATTTCTTTTCTTCTTTTTGCCGCGTGAAAGAAAGAGCTATGCCGTTTCTCTGGAAATAACCGTGAACGTAACCATTATCAATACCGAGAAGGTTGTCTTCGTCACGAAATAAAAACGTTAGCATAAATGAAAGGGTATACTGATGTTTTTAATCATCTTATTTAAATCGATTATTATCGGTGGGCTGGTGGGGGTCGGCGTAGGGGCCGGCGCCGCGCGCATGTTCCACGCACCGACAACACAGGGCATGGGGGCGTTTCGCACCCTGGGCGAGCTGAATTCCTGCGAGGGCGATCCGGCTTCCCACTTCTCATTCGGTCTGGGCTTCTTCTTCAACGCCTGGGCGTCTTCCGTGGCGGCGGGTTCCTTCACGCAGGACGTCGACCACCGCATCATCCCGCACTGGGGCGCGGCGGCCCTGATGGTCAAGAACCGCAATCTGGCGCAAACGCTGCACGATCCGAAAAAAATGGCTATTGCCTGCGGCATCATCGGCATGCTGGTGGTGGCGTTCCTCAATACCACCGCTTCCGCCGTGCCTGCCGCGCTGCAGGTCACCGCGATCAAGGTGCTGGTGCCGGCGGCCAACCTGCTGGTGAACACCGTGATGCCGGTGATCTTCTGGCTGGCGGCGATCGACGCCGGGCGCCGTTCCGGCTTCTGGGGCACCATCTTCGGCGGCCTGGCGCAGCTGATCATGGGCAACGCCGTACCGGGCCTGGTGCTGGGCATTCTGATCGGCAAAGGCGTGGAAGAGAGTGGCTGGAACAAGATCACCAAGATCATGATGGCGGTGATCGTGCTGCTGTTCGTGCTGAGCGGCTTCTTCCGCGGCTTCGACATGAAAGTTCTCGAGTCCTTCAGCCTCGGCGTGCCGGGCTGGCTGGACGCCATTCACAACACCCTGAGCGGTAAATAAGGAGCGGGATGATGGAAGAGCAAACCCAAAAAGGCTTCTGGTACGCCGACTGGTCATTCCCGATTTTTGTTGGCCTGCTGTCCTCCGGCGTGTTCGCCGGGACGCACATGTACTACCTGTACGGCATCGGCGCCTTTAACGAAGTGGCGTTCGTTTCCATGCTGCGGGCGGGGATGGATACCGGCGTGTATGGCGCGGTGGCGGCGTTCGGCGCCAGCTTCCTGTTCGCGCGCATCATCGAAGGCTCGCTGGTGGGTATCCTGGACATCGGTGGCGCGATCCAGACCGGCGTCGGGCTGGGCGTACCGGCGTTGCTGCTGGGGGCCGGCATCGTGTTCCCGGTCGCCAACTTCGCCGCTTCGCTGGCCACCGGCCTGATCATCGGCCTGGCGATCGGTTACGTGATCATCCTGGCGCGCAAATTCACCATCAATCAGAGCAACTCCACCTACGGGGCGGACGTGATGATGGGCGCGGGCAACTCGTCGGGCCGCTTCCTCGGGCCGTTGATCATCCTGTCGGCGATGACCGCCTCGATCCCGATCGGCATCGGTTCGCTGCTCGGCGCGCTGCTGTTCTATATCTGGGGTAAACCGATCACCGGCGGAGCGATCCTCGGCGCGATGATCCTGGGGGCGATCTTCCCGGTAGCCATTTCTTAAGAGGCCTGCGCCAGGCGCCGCCCGATGCTGCGGCGGCGCCCGGGCTAACAGGAGCAATGCGGTATGTATGACTTAGTAATCAGAGGCGCCAGACTGGCGGACGACACGCTGATCGATCTGGCGGTGAAAGACGGCAAAATAGCCTCGGTCGGGCGGTTGGCGGCGGACGTCAGCGCCGTTCGCCAGCTGGATCTGGCGGGCAACTGCCGCCTGAGCGCCGGTTGGATCGATGCGCACGTGCACTGCTATCCCGACTCGCCGATTTACCATGACGAGCCGGATCGGGTTGGCGTCGCCAGCGGCGTTACCAGCGTGGTCGATGCCGGCAGCACCGGCGCCGACGATATCGACGCCTTTTATCAGCTGACGCGCAGCGCCAAAACCAACGTTTTCGCCTTCCTCAACATCTCGCGCATCGGCCTGCTGCGGCAGAACGAGCTGGCGGAGTTGACGGACATCGACAAGCACGAGGCCGGCCAGGCCATCGCCAACCATCCCGGTTTTATCATCGGCATCAAGGCGCGCATGAGCAGCAGCGTGGTGGGCAAGAACGGCACCCGGCCGCTGGTGTTGGCCAAAGAGATCCAGCGGGAAAACCGCCAGCTGCCGCTGATGGTGCATATCGGCAACAACCCGCCGAATCTGGACGAGATCGCCGATCTGCTGACCCGTGGCGACATCATCACCCACTGCTACAACGGTAAACCGAACCGCATTCTGACGCCGGCGGGCACGCTGCGCGAGTCGATCCAGCGCGCGCTGCGGCGCGGCGTGTTGCTCGACGTGGGGCACGGCACCGCCAGCTTCAGCTTCGAGGTGGCGCGCCAGGCGATCAAGCTGGGCATTTTGCCGCATACCATCAGCTCCGATATTTACTGCCGCAACCGCATGAACGGGCCGGTGCACAGTCTGGCGACGGTGATGTCCAAATTTTTCAGCGTCGGCCTGACGCTGCCGCAGGTGATCGCCTGCGTGACGGAGAACGCCGCGTCGGCGCTGCAGCTGAGCGGCAAAGGGCGGTTGGAGCCGGGCTATGACGCCGATTTCACGCTGTTTGAACTGCGCCGCGAACCGCAGGTGTTCGCCGACGCCGAAGGGCAAACCGCCGCGGGCGAACAGCTGTTGGTGCCGCTGGCCGCGGTGGTGGCCGGGGAAATCCTATTAACCGAACAAGGGGAGGCAGCCCATGTCTTCGATTTATGAAAAATACGGTTTGAAGCAGGTGATCAACACCTCCGGCCGCATGACCATTCTTGGCGTTTCCACGCCGCGCCAGGACGTGATCGACGCCGTTGACTACGGCCTGAGTCACTATTTCGAAATCAAGGATCTGGTCAACAAGACCGGCGCCTACATCGCCGATCTGCTCAATGTGGAGGACGCGGTGATCGTTTCCTGCGCCTCGGCGGGCATCGCCCAGTCGGTGGCGGCAGCGATCGTCAAAGATAACGCCAATCTGCTGGTGAACCTGCACTCGGCGCCGATCGCCGTGCCGCGCGAGATCGTGTTGCCGCGCGGTCACAACGTCAACTTCGGCGCGCCGGTGGACACCATGGTGGCACTGGGCGGCGGCAAGGTGGTGGAGGCGGGCTACGCCAACGAATGTTCGCCGGAGCAGATTGAAGCCTGCATCACGCCGCAGACGGCGGCGATCCTGTACGTCAAATCGCACCACTGCGTGCAGAAAAGCATTTTGTCCGTCGAACAGGCGGCGGTAGTGGCGCGCAAGCATAATCTGCCGCTGATCGTCGACGCCGCGGCGGAAGAAGATCTGATGTGTTACTACCAGATGGGGGCCGATCTGGTGATCTACAGCGGCGCCAAAGCCATCGAGGGGCCGACCAGCGGTCTCGTGATCGGCAAAAAACAGTACGTCGAGTGGGTGAAGCTGCAGTCCGGCGGCATCGGCCGGGCGATGAAGGTCGGCAAAGAGGGCATCCTCGGCCTGACGCAGGCGATTGAAAGCTATCTGACGCTTGAGAAAACCACCGGGCAACAGATGGTGGAGCGGATGACGCCGTTCCTCGACGGCCTCAATACCCTGACCGGCGTCAGCGCCAAGACCGTCTGGGACAGCGCCGGCCGCGATATCGCCCGCGCCGAGATCGCCTTCGATGAAGCGGTGCTGGGGCGGTCGACCTATGACATCGTCCAGGCGCTGAAAACCGGCGATATTGCCATCTACTTCCGCGGTTACAAGGCCAACGAGGGCAAGATTGAGGTCGACGTGCGCAGCGTCGACGAGCAACAGCTGATGACCGTCTTTAGCTGTATCAAAAACCTGTTTACGGAGAAACAAGCATGAAGCTGCAGCCTAACTACTATCGCGACCGCGTCTGCCTGAACGTGTTGGCCGGCTCCAAAGCCAACGCGCAGGACATCTACGCCGCGGCGGAAGGCCATGTGCTGGTGGGCGTGCTCTCCAAGAACTACCCGGACGTCGACAGTGCGGTGACCGACATGCTGCGCTATGCGCGCCTGATTGAAAACGCGCTGTCGGTCGGCCTGGGTGCCGGCGATCCGAAACAGTCGGCGATGGTCAGCCTGATCGCTCAGCAGGTGCAGCCGCAGCACGTTAACCAGGTGTTTACCGGCGTCGGCGCCAGCCGCGCGCTGCTGGGCCAGAACGACAGCGTGGTCAACGGCCTGGTATCGCCGACCGGCCGCGTCGGCTGGGTGAAGATTTCTACCGGCCCCTTGAGTGCCGCAGCGCCTGACGGCATCGTGCCGGTGGAAACCGTCATCGCCTTGCTGAAGGACATGGGCGGTAGCTCGATCAAGTATTTCCCGATGGGCGGCCTGAAGTGCAAGGACGAATACCAGTACGTAGCCAAGGCCTGCGCCGAGCATGACTTTATGCTGGAGCCGACCGGCGGCATCGATCTGGAGAACTACGAGCCGATCGTCGAGATTGCACTGGCGGCCGGCGTGAAACGCGTGATCCCGCATATCTACAGCTCGATCATCGACGCCGCCAGCGGCGACACGCGTCCGCAGGACGTGAAAACCCTGCTGGCGATGACCAAAAAGCTGGTGGGCTGAACGCGTAATGGGATGAGGTAAGCGCTGGGAGGCGAAGGTTTTCCCCTGGCGCGGCATGTCGCGCCGTTACCTATAGCCTATAGCTTTCAAGTTGCAGCTAGGCGGCAAGCGCAGGAGCCCCAGGAGCTTACTTAAGTAAGTGACTGGGGTGAGTGCGGGCAGCCAACAACGCTGCGGCTTGAAAGATGACGGATATATACTGAGGATTACTATGCGAAACTGGCAGGCCCCAACCCGACGCACCGCGTTGTTCCTGGCGCTGCTGGCCGTGACCGGCCCGGCGCTGCATGCTGAGGATGCAATGAATTCCACGTCATCTCATTTCGCCTATATCGGCACCTACAATCCCAACGGCGAAGGCGTTTACCGGGTGCAGGTCGATCCGGCCAGCGGCGCGCTGAGCCACACTACGCTGGTCAGCAAAGTGCCGAATCCGGCGCAGTTGACGCTGGGCGCCGATGGCAAGACGCTGTATGTCGCCAGCGAAGTGGCCGATTTCAACGGCGGCAAACACGGCGGCATCACCGCTTATCGGGTCAATCCGGCCGACGGCGGCCTGACGCAGCTCAACCAGGTGGATTCGCAGGGGGCGGGGCCGGTGTATCTCTCATCGACGCCGGACGGGCGGTATCTGCTGGTGGCCAACTACGTCAGCGGCAGCGTGGCGGCTTTCCCGATCGAAGCGGACGGCAGCCTGGGCGCCGCCAGCTCGGTGCAGCAACAGCAGGGCCCGGCGGGCGCGGCCAAACCGGCGGCGGCGGTGAACGGCAGCTTCGCCATCAGCGATCACAATGGTCCGCATGCCCATATGATCGCCAGCGATCCGAGCGGTAAGTTCGCGTTCTCCACCGATCTGGGGTTGGATCGCATCTACCAATGGCGCTTTGACGCCGCGAGCGGCCGGCTGACGCCGAACGATCCGCCGTGGATCGCCGCCTCTTCCGCCGGCGCGGGGCCGCGTCACTTTGTGTTCCATCCGGACGGCGAAACCGTGCTGCTGGTGAACGAAGAGGCCTCGACGTTGACCAGCTACCGTTTTGATCGCCAAAAAGGTACTCTGAAACAACTGCATGCGGTTTCCGCGCTGCCCGCCGAGTATCAGGGCACCAGCTTCGCTTCGGGGCTGGCGCTCAGTAAGAACGGCGACACGCTGTACGTCGCCAACCGGCTGCACAACAGCATTGCCCAGTTCAGCGTGGGCGCCGGCGGTGAGTTGAGGCCGGTGGCTGAAACCTGGACGCGTGGCGATTACCCGCGTTCGCTGGCGCTGAGCCCGGATGGCCGCTATCTGTATGCGTTGAACCAGCGCAGCGATAACGTTACCCGCTTCAGCGTAAACCCGACGGACGGCAAACTCAGCTTTGTGGGCGGCTATCTGCCGATCGGCAGCCCCTCGCAAATGGCGTTCCTGCCGCCGCCGAAGTAACCCGTGGCCCGCCCGGTTCACCGGGCGGGTTGCCTGATTGACGGACACAGAATGGTGCGATTTCCTTACCCGCGTTTGGCTTACTTGTTCGATGCTTTGCAAACCGAGACTTTGCCGCAGGATGAGCTGGCGAAGCGTTTCGCCGTGTCCACCCGCACGGTGCGGGCGGACATCACCGCGCTGAACGAGATTCTGGACAAATACGGCGCGCGTTTCGTGCATAGCCGCGGGGCCGGCTATCGCCTGCAGGTCGATAACGCCTCGCTGTTCAGCGCTCTGCAGCATCAGGAGCGCCGCAAGCACGCCACCCCGCGCAGCGCGCAGGAGCGGGTGCATTATCTGCTGGTGCGTTTTTTGACCTCAGCCTTCTCCCTTAAACTGGAAGATTTGGCCGACGAGTGGTTCGTCAGCCGCGGTACGTTGCAAAACGACATGGCTGAGGTGAGAGAGCGTCTGGCGCACTATCAATTGACGATCGAAACCAAGCCGCGCTACGGTATGAAGCTGTTCGGCGCTGAGATGGCGATCCGCGCCTGTCTCACCGATCTGCTGTTCCAGCTGCAGCTGGCCGACGCCGAGAACCCGCTGCTCAACAACGAGATCCTGCTGCAGCCGCAGGTAGCGGCGTTCGCCGGATTGCTGCACCCGCTGCTGTCGCAATATGCCATTCGCCTGACGGACGAGGGCGAGCAGTACCTGATCTTCTACTGCGCGGTGGCGCTGCGGCGCATCAACGACGGCTATCCGCTGCCGGACTTCGAGGTGGAAGACGGCGACGACGCGGTGCGTCAGGTGTCGACCCGCCTGGCGGCGGAGCTGCGTTCGGCCTCCGGCAAAGAGATCTCGATGGCCGAAGAGGCCTATTTGCGGGTCAACATTGCCGCGCGGCGCGTGCAGGACGTGCAGCCGACCGAGATCAACGCCGACGATGAAGAAGCGCTGGTGGACTACATCCTGTCCTACATCAACGCACACTATAACTACAACCTGCAGGGCGACGAGCAGCTGCGGGCCGATCTGCTCACCCATATCAAGACCATGATTACGCGGGTGAAATACCAGATCAATATCCCCAATCCGCTGCTGGCCAACATCAAGCAGCACTATCCGATGGCTTACGACGTGACGCTGGCGGCGGTCTCCAGCTGGGGTAAATACACCCCCTATACCCTGAGCGAGAACGAAATTGGCTATCTGGTGCTGCACATCGGCGTGGGGCTGGAGCGGCATTACAACATCGGTTATGAACGCCACCCGCAGGTGATGCTGGTGTGCGATACCGGCAACTCGACGGTGCGCATGATCCAGGCGCAGATTGCGCGCAAGTATCCGCAGCTGGTGATGACGCGCATCGTCTCACTGCGCGATTACGAGATGCTTGCACATATCGACGAAGACTTCGTGATTTCCAACGCCCGCATCGGCGAAAAGAACAAGCCTGTGGTGGTGATGTCGCCGTTCCCGACCGATTACCAGCTGGAGCAACTGGGCAAGCTGGTGCTGGTGGATCGCACCCGACCGTACATGCTGGAGAAGTTCTTCGACGCCGAGCATTTCATGGTGCTCAACGAGCCGTTGACGCAGGCGGAGCTGTTCAGCCGGGTGTGCGGCCAGCTGGAGCAGGAGGGGTACGTCGGCGCGGACTTCTATCCGTCGCTGGTCGAACGCGAAGCGATCGTTTCCACGCTGCTGGGCGAGGGCATCGCGCTGCCGCACTCGCTGGGGCTGCTGGCCAAAAAGACCGTGGTGGTGACGCTGCTGGCGCCGCAGGGCGTCGCCTGGGGAGAAGGCGAGGTCGCGCACGTGATTTTCCTGCTGGCGATCAGCAAGAGCGACTATGAAGAGGCGATGGCGATCTACGAGCTGTTCGTCACCTTCGTGCGTGAACGCTCAATGAGCCGCCTGTTGGGCAGCGACAGCTTCGACAGCTTTAAAGCGGTAGCGCTGGACTGCCTGAGCCGGAGTTGAGGGGCATGTGAGTGATTGGGCGCAGAAGCGCCCTCAGTGACTAATCTTCATCAAACCCGGAGTTGAACAGCTCGACCACCGCCGCCAGCGCGTTGACTTCGTCGGGGCCGGTCGCTTCGACTTCGATATGCCGGCCCTGGGCGGAGTCCAGCATCAGCAGCGCGATGACGCTGCTGGCTTCGGCTTCGGTGCCGCTTTCGTTGCGCAGCATCACCTCGGCGTCGAAGCTTTGCACCAGCTCGAACAGTTTCATCGCCGGGCGCGCGTGCATGCCCAGCTTGTTTTTGATTTCAACCGTCTGTTTGACCGTCATGGTTTGCGCTTTTCCAGCGTGCGGTGGCGCGACTGCACGTTCTTGCCGCGCGAGCGGAAGTAATCGGCCAGCTGTTCCGCCACGTACACCGAGCGGTGTTTACCGCCGGTACAGCCAATGGCGACCGTCAGGTAGCTGCGGTTGTTGGTTTCCAGCATCGGCAGCCATTGCTCCAGGTAGCTGCGGGTCTGGTAGATGAAGTTGTGCACTTCGGTATGACGATCGAGGAACGACGCGACCGGCTTGTCCAGACCGGTCATCGGCCGCAGCTTCGGATCCCAGTGCGGGTTAGGCAGGAAACGCACGTCGAACACGTAGTCGGCGTCGATCGGAATGCCGTGCTTGAAGCCGAAGGATTCGAACACCATGGTCAGCTCGCGCTCACGCTTACCCAGCAGGCGGGTGCGCAGCATCTCGGCCAGTTCGTGCACCGACATTTCCGAGGTGTCGATAATCAGGTCAGCCCGCGAGCGCAGCGGTTCGAGCAGATCGCTCTCTTCGTCGATGGCGCTTTCCAGCGACAGGTTTTTGCTGGAGAGCGGATGCAGGCGGCGGGTGTCGCTGTAACGGCGGATCAGCGTGTTGCGATCGGCGTCGAGGAACAGCAGCTGCGGCGAGAAGCTGTCCGGCAGCTGAGTCATCGCGTATTCGAACACTTCCGGCGATTCCGGCATGTTGCGCACGTCGATGCTGACCGCCGCGGAGATATTGCGTTCCGCCAGCGTGTTGGCGAGCTGCGGCAGCAGCACCACCGGCAGGTTGTCAACGCAGTAAAAACCCATGTCTTCCAGCGCCCGCAAGGCGACGGATTTTCCGGAACCGGAACGGCCGCTGACAATCATCAGCACCATGTGGCAACTCCCCTGGCATCGCGGCGGCGTTCATCGCCACCGGTGGAAACTTTGTTATTCCGGCCGCAGCCGGATCCGTCATCGTGAAACAGTAGCGTTATCCGGGCTGGAAGTCACGCCGGCCGGGCCTCACTCGGTGATGATTTGGTAAAGCTCTTCGTCGCTCTGCGCGGCGCGCAGGCGGCGGCATACGGTTTTGTCAGCCAGGCGTTTGGCGACCAGCGACAGGGTATGCAAATGGGTTTTGCACTGATCGGCAGGCACCAGCAGCGCGAACAGCAGATCGACCGGCTGGTTGTCGATGGCGTCGAAAGCGATGGGTTGGTCGAGACGGATAAACACGCCAACGGCCCGCAGTGTGTCCTCTTCCAGTTTGCCGTGGGGAATGGCGATACCGTTGCCGATACCGGTGCTGCCCATGCGCTCCCGGGTGAGAACCGCGTCAAACACCACCTGCGAAGGCAGATTGAGCTGTTTGGCGGCCAGTTCGCTGATAATTTCCAAAGCCCGCTTCTTGCTGGTGCAGTGTACCGAGCTTTTGGTGCACTCGATGTTTAACACCGAGCTTAATTGCATATATTCGTTGTTCATCTCATCTTCACTTAAACCCGCGCTGCCGGGCGTACCCGGCAAGGCGGTTTTTCGTCGGTTTTAACCCTGATTACCGTTCGGCGCGCCACCCATGCGGGTCACGCGCCGAAGGGCGAGGCTGCGACGGAGGCAACCTCACGGAATGGGTTAGGGTGTCAGTGTTGCTTCAATTTGTCTTTATGTTTGTTCAATTGGCGCGCCAATTTGTCGATCAGCGTATCAATTGCGGCATACATATTCTCGTCTTCCGAGGTGGCGTGCAACTCGCCTCCATTCACGTGCACCGTTGCTTCCGCAATTTGCTGCACTTTTTCCACACTTAATACAACATACACCTGATTGATGCGATCAAAATACTGTTCGAGTTTGGCGAACTTGTTGTTCACGAACTCGCGCAACGGATCGGTGATTTCGATGTGGTGTCCGGTAATGTTGAGCTGCATAGTGTCTTCCTTCTCAATAGAGGTCAAACCAACTGTTTACGCTGGTTCGACGGCGGGATGGACAAAGACTCTCGGTACTTGGCGACGGTGCGCCGCGCCACGATGATCCCCTGATCGGAAAGCAGGGTGGCCAGCTTGCTGTCGCTGAGTGGTTTGGCGGGGTTTTCCGCCGCAATCAATTTCTTCACCAACGCGCGGATCGCCGTCGAGGAGGCTTCGCCGCCGCTGTCGGTATTCACGTGGCTGGAGAAGAAATATTTCAATTCGAAAATGCCGCGCGGGCTGTGCAGAAACTTCTGCGTGGTGACGCGCGAGATCGTCGATTCATGCATCTCCACGGCCTGGGCGATATCCGCCAACACCATGGGTTTCATAAACTCTTCGCCTTGCTCGAAGAACGCCTGCTGTTGGCTGACGATGCAGCGGGTGACCTTCAGCAGCGTCTCGTTGCGGCTCTCCAGGCTTTTAATCAGCCACTTGGCTTCCTGCAGGTTGCTGCGGATGAACTGGCCGTCGGCTTCGCTGCGGGCGTTGTTGCCCAGCGCGGCGTACTGCTGATTGATCTTCAATCGCGGTATGCTGTCGCCGTTGAGCTCGACCGTCCACGTGTTCTGCGTCTTGCGCACCAGCACGTCCGGAATTACGTACTCCGATTCGCCGGTATTGATCGACTGCCCCGGGCGCGGATCGAGCGACTGAATCAGCAGCATCGCTTCTTTCAGTGTATCTTCTTTTAGCCGGGTTGATCGCATCAGGCTGCGAAAGTCGTGGTTGGCCAACAGATCCAGATGGTCGCTGATGATCAGCCGCGCTTCGGCCAGATAAGGGGTGTCTTTAGCGTATTGGGAGAGCTGCACCAGCAGGCAATCGCGCAGATCGCGCGCGGCGACGCCGATCGGATCGAAACGCTGCACGCGCTTCAACACCGCCTCGACTTCCTCGAGGGTCACGTTCTCATCGCCCAGGCTTTCCAGAATGTCTTCCAGCGGCACGGTGAGATAACCGGTGTCGTCCACCGCGTCGACGATGGAGGTGGCGATGGCGGCGTCGGTATCGGAGAACGGCGTCAGATCCACCTGCCACATCAGGTAATCCTGCAGCGTTTGGGTAGTCTCGCCCTGATAGACCGGCAGCTCGTCGTCGCTGTAGTCGGTGCCGGTGCCGGACGGCGTGCCGGCGGTGTAGATCTCATCCCAGGTGGCGTCCAGCGGCAGCTCTTCCGGCATGTCTTTCTGTTCCAGCGCCTCGCGGGTATCGAGTCCCTCGGTCTCCTGGATTTCTTTGGCGTCGATTTCGTCGTGCAGATCGGTCTGTTCAAGCAGCGGATTGCTCTCCAGCGCCAGCTGGATCTCTTGCTGAAGCTCAAGCGTGGACAACTGCAGCAGGCGGATCGCCTGCTGGAGCTGAGGAGTCATGGCCAGCTGTTGGCTGAGCCTGAGTTGCAAACCTTGCTTCATAGTCTTCTGTCTACTTCCGTTAACGGTGTCGCCCCGCAGGGCGCGCCGGCGCTCAGAGGCGGAACTCTTCGCCCAGATAAACGCGTTTTACCTGCTCGTCGGCCAGAATAGCATCCGGCGTGCCGTGGGCAATCAGTTTGCCCTGGCTGACGATGTAGGCGCGTTCACATACGTCCAGCGTCTCGCGCACGTTGTGGTCGGTGATCAGCACGCCCAGGCCGCTGTCACGCAGGTGCTCGATGATTTTTTTGATGTCGATAACGGAAATCGGATCCACCCCGGCGAAGGGTTCGTCCAGCAGAATGAATTTCGGGTTGGCCGCCAGCGCGCGGGCGATTTCGACGCGGCGGCGTTCACCGCCGGACAGCGCCTGGCCGAGGCTGTCGCGCAGATGGGAGATGTGGAACTCTTCCATCAGCTCTTTGGCGCGGTCTTCGCGTTGTTCGCTGGTGAGGTCGGGGCGAATCTCCAGCACCGCCATCAGGTTGTCGTACACGCTCAGGCGGCGGAAGATCGACGCTTCCTGCGGCAGGTAACCGATGCCGCGGCGCGCGCGGGCGTGCAGCGGCAGCAGGCTGATGTCTTCTTCGTCGATCACGATGCGCCCGGCGTCGCGCGGCACGATGCCGACCACCATGTAGAAGGTGGTGGTTTTACCGGCGCCGTTCGGCCCGAGCAGGCCGACGATCTCGCCGGATTTCACTTTCAGGCTGACGTCTTCGACAACTTTACGGCCCTTGTAGGCTTTCGCCAGGTTTTCTGCGATGAGTGTTGCCATAAGTGATTAGTTACTCTTTTTTTGCCCGTTTTTGTCTTGCAACTGCGACGGTACCAGAACCGTTGTCACGCGTTTGCCTTTATCGCTGAACGCCTGCATTTGCTGCTGTTGCACCAGATAGGTGATGCGATCGCCTTTCACGTTGCTGTCGAGCTGCTCCAGATAGGCGTTGCCCGTCAGGGTCACCAGCTGGGTCGCCACGTCGTAACGCACTTTCTGCGCGTGGCCTTTGACCGGCTTGCCGCTGTCCTGCATCTGGTAGAAGGTTACCGGGTTGCCGAACGCTTCAATATAGGTCTTATTCTGATCTCCGCCCGGACGGGTGACCACCACCTTGTCGGCGCGAATATCGATGGTGCCTTGCTTGATCACCACGTTGTCGGTGAAGGTACTGACGTTGCTTTGCATGTCCAACGACTGCTTGAGCGAGTCGATGCTCACCGGCTGGCTGGAGTCGGATTTCAGCGCCAGAGCGGGGGCGCTGGCGGCCAAAACTAAGCTGCCGAGCAACAGGTTACGGAGTTGGTTTTTGGTTCTGAATTTCATAGTTGGTCTTAACCTTATCAATCAGCTCAGCGGTTTTGGTCCGCAGGTTCCCACGCATTTTCATGCCGTTAGAGGTAAAATTGGTCCCGTAAAGCGTGACTTCGTCATCGGAGGTGACGTCCTGGGTGACCAGGTTTACCTGAGCGTTGTCCGTCTTAATTTTTTCCAGCTGTGAGGTGGTGGTCAGGCTGTTT
>NZ_KV792486.1:0-147050 GCF_001808215.1 Serratia sp. HMSC15F11 | reverse complement strand
CCTCGACGTGACCATACAGATACAGCATCCGGTCTTTAGTCAGTTTGGCGCGATCGGCGCGAACTGACCAGGTGGCCACCGCATTCTCATCGAACAGCGTCATCACCGGCTGGGTGAACCAGCTCAGCTCGCCGGCGGTGTAATACTTCGCGTCTTCCGCCACCAGTTTGTAATTCAGCTTGCCGGCCGGGTTGTACACCACGGTGACCGTGTGCTGGCTCTGGTAGGTCGGATCCTGATCGTTGACCGGGCCAGGGGCCGTTTCGTCGCTGAAGTCCGTCATGTTCCAGCCGATCAGCGCCAGAACGATCACCGTCAACAGGATGGTGATCCACAGTTTGGTTTTACTCATATCGACAGCCCTTTGGCGTCCTCCAGCTTATTTTGAGCCAAAAGAATGATGTCGCACAGTTCGCGCACCGCGCCGCGGCCGCCGGCAATGCGGGTGACGTAGTGGGCGCGCGGCGTCAACAGCGGATGTGCGTCCGCCACCGCGACCGCCAGGCCGACCTGCGCCATCACCGGCCAGTCGATCAGGTCATCGCCGATATAGGCGACCTGATCTGCCGTTAACGACAGTTTATCCAACAGTTCGCGGAAGGCCAAAAGCTTATCGGATTGCCCCTGATACAGATGGGTGATACCGAGCGTCTGCGCGCGGTCTTCCAGCAGCTTGGCGGAGCGGCCGGTGATGATCGCCACTTCGATGTCCGAGGTTTTCAAGCAGCGGATGCCGTAACCGTCGCGCACGTTGAACGCCTTCAGTTCTTCACCGTTGTTGCCCATGAAGATCAGGCCGTCCGACAGCACGCCGTCAACGTCGCAAATCAACAGGCGGATGTTCCCGGCACGCGCCATAACCTCTTGTTCTACCGGCCCGTAGCAGGTTTCTACCATACCCATTCCGTTCTATTCCTTAATTAAACGACGCCGGCGCGCAGCATGTCATGCATATGTACCACACCCAGCAACTGGTCGCCATCGGCAACCAGCAGCGCGGTGATGTGGCGTTGTTGCATCAGGTTCAATGCATCGACCGCCAGGATATTGGGGCGCACCCGCACACCGCCCGGCGTCATGACGTCGGCGATCTTCGCCTCGTGCAGGTTGATGCCCATGTCGAACACCCGGCGCAGGTCGCCATCGGTGAAGATGCCGGCGATTTTCATCAGATCGTCGCAAATCACCGTCAGGCCCAGATTTTTTCGGGTAATTTCCAGCAGCGCGTCGCGCAACGAAGCGTCGGCGCTGACGTGGGGCATTTCGTCGCCGCTGTGCATGATATCGCTAACTCGCAGCAGCAGTTTGCGGCCGAGTGCGCCACCCGGATGCGACAGCGCGAAATCTTCCGGCGTGAAACCACGCGCTTTCAGCAGCGCGACGGCCAGCGCATCGCCCATCACCAGCGTGGCGGTGGTGCTGGTGGTCGGCGCCAGCCCCAGCGGGCAGGCTTCCTGCGGCACCTTGATGCACAGGTGGATATCCGCCGCTTTGCCCATCGAGCTTTCCGGATTGTTAGTCATACAGATGAGGGTGATCTGCTGGCGTTTCAATACCGGGATCAGCGCCAGGATCTCGCTGGATTCGCCGGAGTTGGAGATGGCGAGCACGATGTCCTGCGGGGTGACCATGCCCAAATCGCCATGGCTGGCCTCCGCCGGGTGAACGAAGAATGAGGGGGTGCCGGTGCTGGCGAAGGTCGCGGCGATCTTGCAGCCGATATGGCCGGATTTGCCCATGCCCATCACCACCACTTTGCCGCCACAGGCAGCGATCGTTTCGCAGGCGCGGGTGAAGTCTGCGTTGATGTAGCTGTCGAGCTGAGCCAGCCCTTCACGCTCTATCTGAAGCACTTCTTTGCCGGCCTGCTGAAAATCGAAGCCCGGTTGCAACTCAATGTTCGACATACTCATTCCCGTCGGTTTAGCCGAAAGTACTGAAAGGGTTAAAGAACAGCACCGCAAGATACGCAATAAAGCCGCATAATAACAGCGCGCCCGCCAGGTGGTCGATGCGGTGTTTGCGGCCGATGCACAGCACGCTCAGCAGCACGCTGGCCGCCAGCATCACCCAGTAATCGCGCTGGAAGGCGGCGGCGTCCACGCTACCCGGCGACAGCAGGGCGGGGACGCCCAGCACGATCACCGTGTTGAAAATATTGGAGCCGATGATATTACCAATCGCCATATCATCCTCGCCCTTCAGCGCCCCGGCGATGGAGGTGGCCAGTTCGGGCAGGCTGGTGCCGATGGCGATAATGGTCAACCCGACCACCAGTTCGCTCAGGCCGAAATAGTGCGCAATCACCGTCGCGTTATCGACCACCATCCTGGAAGAGAGCGGCAGAATGATAAACGCCAACACCAGCCACAGCACCGCCACGGTGTTGCTGCTGTCCTGCGGCAGCTCGGCGATCTGTTCCATGGTCAGGCTGTCGCTGCCCTCGCGCTGCGCCAGCCGGGCGATTTTCAGCATCAGCAGGATGAAGCCGGCGGCGGCGGCCAGCAGCAGCACGCCGTCCAGCCTGCTCAGGGTGCCGTCCATCAACACGAAACCGCACAATACTGTGACCGCTAACATCAGCGGCAGTTCGCGCCGCAGTATCTCGGAGCGCGCGGCCAGCGGGTGGATCAGCGCCGCCACGCCCAGGATCAATAAAATGTTGGTAATGTTGGAACCTAATACGTTGCCAACGGCCATATCTATCTGCCCGTTCAGCGCGGCGGTGGTGGACACGATCAGCTCCGGCAGCGAAGTGCCGATGCCGACAATGGTCATGCCGATGATCAACGGCGGGACGCCGAGCGAGCGGGAAATCACGGCAGCACCATAAACTAAGCGGTCTGCACCATACACCAGTAGAAATAAACCAACGATTAATAATGCTATCGCGAGAAACATGCAGGGTCCTTTGTCGGGTATTATCCCGGTTCGTTGGTTAAAGCCGTCAATGCGGCGGTATTGCTTGCCCTCCGTTGCGCGCGTTAGAGCTACAGCAACGGTTTTTCCCGGCTAATAGTTGAACAGTTTCGTTTTTTTTCGTTATGGCGCCAATTTTGACCGGGTGGCGCGGAAAAGTAAAACCAATGGCACCATTGGTCGCGAAATGGCAGTAAGTTTTTGTAAAGATGAGACGGATTGCGCCCATTGCTTTAACATCACGGGTAGATTCAGCAACAGATAAGTCGTAAAGGGGTCCATTAACATGCTCCATAAGGCAGATAATTTGGTCGAAGTGCGCGACATGAGCTTCTCGCGCGGCGACCGGCGGATATTTGAAGACATCAACCTGACGGTGCCCCGAGGCAAGGTCACGGCAATCATGGGGCCATCGGGCATCGGCAAAACCACGCTGCTGCGCCTGATTGGCGGCCAGCTGACGCCGGACAGCGGGGAGATTTGGTTCGACGGCGACAACATTCCCGCGTTGTCCCGCCGTCAGTTATACGACGCGCGCAAAAAGATGAGCATGCTGTTCCAGTCGGGCGCGCTGTTCACTGATTTGACCGTATTCGAAAACGTGGCCTACCCGCTGCGCGAGCACAGCAACCTGCCTGAACCCCTGCTGCGCAGCACGGTGCTGATGAAGCTGGAGGCGGTAGGGCTGCGCGGCGCGGCCCAGCTGATGCCCAATGAGCTTTCCGGCGGCATGGCGCGCCGGGCGGCGTTGGCGCGCGCGATCGCGCTGGACCCTGAGATGATCATGTTCGATGAACCCTTCGTCGGCCAGGATCCGATCACCATGGGGGTGCTGGTCAAGCTGATCGACGAGTTGAACCATGCGCTGGGCATTACCTGCATCGTGGTGTCGCACGACGTGCCGGAGGTGTTGAGCATCGCCGACTACGCTTACATCGTGGCCGATCACCGGGTGATCGCCGAAGGCACCACGCAGCAATTGCAGAACAATCCTGATGCGCGCGTGCGCCAGTTCCTGGATGGTATAGCGGATGGGCCGGTGCCGTTCCGCTATCCGGCCGGGGATTATCAGACCGAACTGCTAGGCTTAGGGAGTAAATAAGCTCATGTTATTAAGAGCGTTAGCGTCCTTGGGGCGCAGTGGCATCAACACCAGCGCCAGCTTCGGCCGCGCCGGGTTGATGCTGTTCAACGCGTTGATTGGCCGGCCGGAACCCGGCAAGCAGTGGCCGCTGTTGTTGAAACAGCTCTACAGCGTCGGCGTACAGTCGCTGCTGATCATCATGGTCTCCGGGCTGTTCATCGGCATGGTGCTGGGCCTGCAGGGCTATATCGTGCTCACCACCTACAGCGCCGAGGCCAGCCTCGGCATGATGGTGGCGCTGTCGCTGCTGCGCGAACTGGGGCCGGTGGTGACGGCGCTGCTGTTCGCCGGCCGCGCCGGTTCCGCGCTCACGGCAGAAATCGGCCTGATGAAGGCGACGGAGCAGATCTCCAGCCTGGAAATGATGGCGGTCGATCCGCTGCGGCGCATCGTGGCGCCGCGTTTCTGGGCGGGGCTGATCAGCATGCCGCTGTTGACCATCATTTTCGTGGCGATCGGCATCTGGGGCGGCTCGGTGGTCGGCGTGGATTGGAAGGGCATCGACAGCGGCTTCTTCTGGTCGGCGATGCAGGGCGCCGTGGAGTGGAAAAAAGATCTGCTCAACTGCCTGATCAAAAGCGTGGTATTCGCCATTACCGTAGCCTGGATTGCCATTTTCAACGGGTACGACGCCGTGCCTACCTCTGAAGGGATTAGCCGGGCGACGACGCGTACCGTGGTGCATTCGTCACTGGCGGTGTTGGGATTGGATTTCGTGCTGACAGCACTGATGTTTGGGAATTGATTCGATGCAAACGAAGAAGAGTGAAATCTGGGTTGGGGCATTTATGCTGATCGCGCTGTGCGCCATCGTGTTTATCTGCCTGCAGGTGGCGAACCTTAAATCGATCGGCAGCGAGCCGACCTACCGCATTTACGCGACGTTCGACAATATCGGCGGCCTGAAACCGCGTTCGCCGGTGAAGATCGGTGGCGTGGTGATCGGCCGCGTGGCGGACATCGAGCTCGATCCGAAAACCTACACGCCGCGCGTGGCGCTGGATATCCAGAAAAAGTACGACCAAATCCCGGATACCAGCTCGCTGGCGATCCGCACCTCCGGCCTGCTGGGCGAGCAATATCTGGCGCTTAACGTGGGCTTCGAAGATCCTGACATGGGCACCACCATTCTGAAAGACGGCGGCACCATCCAGGACACCAAATCAGCCATGGTTCTGGAAGATCTGATCGGCCAGTTCCTGTATAAAAGCGGCGGTCAGGACAGCGCCAAATCGGGAGACGCGGCCGCTGAGTCGGCTGCCGGCGCCGCACCGCAACCCGTTGTTCCAAATCATTAAGAGAGGATACCTGCATGTTTAAACGTTTACTGATGGTGGCTCTGCTGGTGGTTGCACCGCTGGCGAGCGCAGCCGACCAAACCAATCCTTACAGCATGATGCAAGACGCGGCGCAGAAGACCTTCAGCCGTTTGAAGAACGAACAGCCGAAGATCAAGCAGGACCCGAATTACCTGCGCTCCATCGTGCATCAGGAACTGATGCCGTTCGTGCAGGTGAAATACGCCGGCGCGCTGGTGCTGGGCCGTTACTACAAAGACGCGACGCCTGCGCAGCGCGAAGCCTACTTCACCGCCTTCCAGGCTTACCTGGAGCAGGCTTACGGCCAGGCGCTGGCGATGTACCACGGCCAGACTTACCAGATCGCGCCTGAACAGCCGCTGGGCAATGCCGACATCGTGGCCATTCGCGTCACCATCATCGACAACGGCGGCCGCCCGCCGGTACGTCTGGATTTCCAATGGCGCAAGAACAGCAAAACCGGCTATTGGCAGGCGTATGACATGATCGCCGAAGGCGTCAGCATGATCACCACCAAGCAGAACGAGTGGGCATCCACGCTGCGTACTCAGGGCATCGATGGCCTGACCAAACAGCTGCAGGCCGCTGCCGCGCAGCCTATTACGCTGGACAAGAAAAACTGATGTCGGCAGCGCTCAGCTTCGAATCACAGCAGCAGACGCTGATCCTGCGCGGTGAACTGGACCGGGAAACGCTGCAGCCGCTGTGGCGGCAGCGCGACGCGCTGATGGCGGGTAAAACCGCGATCGACGTAGCGCAACTGGAGCGCGTGGACTCCGCCGGGCTGGCGCTGTTGCTGCATCTGCAGGAAGAGCAGCGCGAGCGCGGCGTAGCGCTAAAAATTTTCGGCGCCACCGAGCGCCTGAAAACGCTGATCGCGCTCTACAACCTGCAGGCGATAATACCTGTCGATACCGCCGTTTAGCGGCGTTTTACGCCGCGCTTGCGTGGTAAAACGATACAAAGCCCCTGTTATGCAGGGGCTTTTTCTTTAGTTTAAGAAAACATCGTATTCCACTAAGATACTAGGCTGTTTATGATCCTTTAGCGGCAGAACTGGATACTATGGAAACCAACGAGATTAAAGACGTGCTGATGCAGGCATTGGCACTGGATGAAGTACATGTGACGGGCGACGGCAGCCATTTTCAGGCGATCGTGGTCGGTGAACTGTTCGCCGGTATGAGCCGCGTCAAAAAACAGCAGACGGTTTACGCACCGCTGATGGAATACATTGCGGACAACCGCATTCATGCCTTGTCTATCAAGGCGTACACCCCTGAAGAGTGGCAGCGAGACCGCAAACTCAACGGATTTTAAGGCTGTTTGCCCTGCCGGGCGGGCAGCTTCAGATTAGATAACAGAGAGTAGTCAGATGGATAAATTTCGTGTGCAGGGTCGGACTCGCCTGAGCGGTGAAGTGTCTATTTCCGGGGCCAAAAACGCCGCCCTGCCGATCCTGTTCGCCGCCCTGTTGGCGGAAGAGCCGGTTGAGCTGCAGAATGTCCCTAAGCTGAAGGACATCGACACCACCATTAAACTACTCAACCAGTTGGGTACCAAGATTGAGCGCAACGGTTCGGTCTTCGTGGACGCCAGCGGGGTGAACGAGTTCTGTGCCCCTTACGATCTGGTGAAAACCATGCGCGCATCCATCTGGGCGCTGGGGCCACTGGTGGCGCGCTTTGGTCGCGGCCAGGTTTCCCTGCCGGGCGGCTGCGCGATCGGTGCGCGTCCGGTCGATCTGCACATCACCGGCCTGGAGCAGTTGGGTGCCGAGATCAAGCTGGAAGAAGGTTACGTCAAGGCGTCCGTCGAGGGCCGCCTGAAGGGCGCGCACATCGTCATGGACAAGGTGAGCGTGGGCGCGACCGTGACCATCATGAGCGCCGCGACCCTGGCGACCGGCACCACCGTTATCGAGAACGCCGCGCGTGAGCCGGAAATTGTCGATACCGCCAACTTCCTCAACACGCTGGGCGCGAAGATCAGCGGCGCCGGCAGCGACAAAATCACCATCGAAGGCGTCGAGCGTCTGGACGGCGGCGTGTACCGCGTGCTGCCTGACCGCATCGAGACCGGCACCTTCCTGATCGCCGCCGCAGTTTCCGGTGGCAAAGTGATGTGCCGCAACACCCGTCCGGACACGCTGGATGCGGTGCTGGCCAAGCTGCGCGAAGCCGGGGCCGATATCGAAGTGGGTGAAGACTGGATCAGCCTGGACATGCACGGCAAACGCCCGAAAGCGGTCACCGTGCGCACCGCGCCGCACCCGGGCTTCCCGACCGACATGCAGGCCCAGTTCAGCCTGCTGAACCTGGTGGCGGAAGGCACCGGTGTCATCACCGAGACCATCTTCGAAAACCGCTTCATGCACGTGCCGGAACTGATCCGCATGGGCGCGCACGCGGAAATCGAGAGCAACACCGTGATTTGCCACGGCGTTGAGCAGCTGTCCGGCGCTCAGGTAATGGCGACCGATCTGCGCGCTTCCGCCAGCCTGGTGATCGCCGGCTGCATCGCCGACGGCGTGACCGTCGTCGATCGCATCTACCACATCGATCGCGGCTATGAGCGTATTGAAGACAAGCTGCGCGCGCTGGGTGCGAACATCGAGCGCGTGAAAGGCGAGTAAGTGATTAGCGCCGGCGCGGCTGCGTCGGCAGGATGAAAATCAAGGGCCGGCTATCAATGCCGGCCCTTTTTTTAATTGCTGTCTTCCGGGAATTCACCCACCGTCATTTTCAACGTAATGCGTTTGCCGTCGCGCAGCACGATAACCGGTATCTCGGTGCCCGGCCTGATCTCCGCGACCTGATCCATGGTCTCCAGCACGGACACCGCCGGTTTGTTATCCACGTTGATGATGATGTCGTTGATCTGGAAACCGGCGCTGCTCGCCGGGCCGTTCGGCGTAATTTCGGTCACGATGATGCCCTGCAGGCGATCGATGCCGGAATTGGAGGAGCGCAGCGGAATGATCTCCTTACCCTGAATGCCGAAATAGCCACGGATCACGCGGCCGTCGCGGATCAGCTTATCCATGATTTTGGTGGCCAGTTCGATCGGAATGGCGAAGCCGAGGCCCTCCGGCGTTTCGCCGTCGGTGATTTTGTCATAGGTCAGGGTGTTGATGCCGATCAGCTCGCCCAGCGAGTTGACCAGCGCACCGCCGGAGTTGCCGCGGTTGATTGAGGCGTCGGTCTGCAGGAAAGTCTGTCGGCCGGTGGTGCTCATACTGATGCGCCCGGTGGCGCTGAGGATGCCCTGAGTGACGGTCTGCCCCAGGTTATACGGGTTGCCGATCGCCAGCACCACGTCGCCGACGTGGGCAACGCGGTTTTTGTTGGTCGGGATCACCGGCAGGTTGCCGGGGTCGATCTTCAGTACCGCCAAATCGGTCAGGCCGTCGGAGCCGACCAGCAGCGCTTCGTAGCGGCGGCCGTCCTGCAACACCACGGTGATCTGCTGGGCGTCTTTGATCACGTGGCGGTTGGTGATGATGTAGCCGCGTTCATTCATGATCACGCCGGAACCGAGCGACAGCACGTTGGCGGCGCCGTTCAGGTTGCGGTTGTAGATGTTGACCACGGCGGGCGCGGCGCGGCGCACCGCCTTGTTGTAGCTCACCGGTGTTTCGTCGCTGGTATTCTCGGTTTTCTCTGCAAACAGGCCGTTGGAAGAGCGCAGCATGGGCAGGGCAGCCAACAGCAGGCCGGCAACGATGAGACCGATAACGACAGAACGCAAGAGCTTAGCAAACATGGAGTTTTCGTGGTGTGGTGAACGATGTTCGGAGGATAGCATGAGTTAACCGGGCGCAGTATGTCACCGAGCCCGGTTTTTGCACAAATTAACGCAGCAGCAGATAAATGGTTTCGGTACCGCGCACGATATTGAGCGCCATCACCGGTGGCTTGGCTTCCAGCACCTTGCGCAGCACGGTGATGCTGTCCACGCGCTGGCGGTTGACGCCGATGATCACGTCGCCTTTTTGCAGGCCGATTTGCGCCGCCGTCGAGCCTTTATCCACGTTCTCTACCTTCACGCCCTTGTCGCCGCTCGGCAGCGCACCGTTGCTGAGGGAAACCCCCTGCAGCGCCGGCGACAGCGTTTCGGCATTGGTCGAGGCGCTCTCGCTGTTGTCCAGCGTGACCGAAACTTCCTGCGGTTTGCCGTCGCGCAGCAGGCCCACCTTGAGGGTTTTGCCCGGCGCGGTGGTGCCGACTTTGGCGCGCAGTTCGGCGAAGCTGCTCACCGGTTTACCGTCGACGGAGACCAGGATATCCCCGGCCTTGATGCCCGCCTTGGCGGCGGCGGATTTCGGCAGCACTTCGCTGACGAAGGCGCCGCGCTGCGCGTCGGTGTTGAAGGCTTTGGCCATATCCGGGGTCATTTCGCTGCCCTTGATGCCTAGCAGGCCGCGTTTCACTTCGCCGAATTCAATCAGCTGCTGGCTCAGGTTCTGCGCCATATTGCTCGGAATGGCGAAGCCGATGCCGACGTTGCCGCCGCTCGGCGCCAGAATGGCGGTATTGATGCCGATCAGCTCGCCGTTCAGGTTAACCAGCGCGCCGCCGGAGTTGCCACGGTTGATGGAGGCGTCGGTCTGAATGAAGTTTTCCAGCCCTTCCAGATTCAGGCCGGAGCGGCCCAGCGCCGAGATAATGCCGGAAGTGGCGGTTTGGCCCAGGCCAAACGGGTTGCCGACCGCGACGGCAAAGTCGCCGACGCGCAGCTGATCGGAGTCGGCCATCTTGATGGCGGTCAGGTTTTTGGTGTCGCTGAGCTGCAGCAGGGCGATGTCGGATTGCTCATCGCGGCCGACCAGCTTGGCGTCCAGCTCGCGACCGTCGTTCAACTGTACGCGGATTTTATCGGCGTTGTTGATGACGTGGTTGTTGGTCAGCACATAGCCTTTGGCGGCGTCGATGATCACGCCGGAACCCAGCCCTTCAAACGGACGGGAGCTTTGCTGCTGGCCGGGGAAGTTAGGGCCGAAGAAGCGTCTGAACTCTTCCGGCAGTTGTTGACGCTGCACCTGAGTGCCGGCGACATGCACGCTCACTACGGCGGGCAAGACTTTTTCCAGCATCGGCGCCAGGCTCGGCAGCGGCTGCCCCTGAACGGCGACGGGCAGGGCCGCGTTGGCCACCGGTACGGAGCTGAGCGTCAGGCCGAGGCTCATTGCCAATGCACTAAGAATTAACGACTTTTTCTTCATTGATTATAACTCTCTCAATACCTGCCGATGAAAATTTGATGATAAGGCAATCACCTTGTCATAGTGAAGGGTAAGACCGTGAATTTGCGTGCAAAGTTCAGTAAAGGTAATGCGAGGGAAGGTCAAGACGGTAAACGGAGGAAGCCCGCGGGTGGCCCCGCGGGCGAAGGGGGTCAGTCGCGGCGCGCGCTTTGCCCGCGCAGCAGGCCGGAGGCGCCTTCCGAATAGTCGCGCGGCATTTCCACCGGCGCTTGATCGTTGTCTGCTTCCGCTTCGGTCAGGCGATAGCGGAACGGATTTTCCTGCATCGGCAGATCCGGCAGCAGGTTGTTCGAGCTTTTCGCCATGTGCTGATACAGCTGACGATAATCGCGCGCCATGTTGTCCAGCAGCTCGGCGCTACGGGCAAAGTGGCCAACCAGCTCCTGACGGTACTCTTCCAGCTCGGTTTTGCTCTTGTCCAACTCGTTCTGCAGGACTTGTTGTTGACGTAATTTACGGTTGCCAAAACGCATCGCCACCGCACCAATCACGATACCGACGACCAAACCAATCAGCGCATACTCCCAGGTCATGATGACTCCTATTTTGACTTCGTTGTTCCGCAGGGATTTTTCACTTAATAATATCCACTATAACCGTTAACCTTGTCCGAGTGGAATCCTGATGCGCTTCCACCTAATTTTTACAGGGTTTTCAGCGGCGCCCGCAGCGGACATTTGTGGCGATAACGGTGCGAATCAGCATCAACTTGCCGCCAACGTTGGCTAAATAATTTCTAAGCGTTCTTAGGGAACATCGAACAGATGCAGGCACTATCACCGTTATCTCGCTACCAGCAGGCGCTGGATGCGGGGGAATATCAGGCCGATGAGGTTCAACGCCGGGCCGTCACTCAACTGGATCGCATTTATCAGGCTCTGTTGCAAAAGCCGGCGGCGAGCGCGCCTGCCGGCGGGCTGCGCGGTAAGCTCAGCCGCTTGCTGGGCAAGGGCGGCGACACGGCGCCGCAGCGCCCGGTGCAGGGGCTGTATATGTGGGGCGGCGTCGGGCGCGGCAAAACCTGGTTGATGGATATGTTCTTCCACAGTTTTCCGGGCGATCGCAAAATGCGTCTGCACTTTCATCGCTTCATGCTGCGGGTGCATGAAGAGCTGACCGAGCTGCAGGGGCGGGAAAACCCGCTGGAAATCGTCGCCGACGGCTTTAAGGCCGAGACCGACGTGCTGTGCTTCGACGAATTCTTCGTGTCCGACATCACCGACGCCATGCTGCTGGCCACGCTGCTGCAGGCGCTGTTCGCGCGCGGCATTACGCTGGTGGCCACGTCGAACATCCCGCCGGACGATCTGTACCGCAACGGTCTGCAGCGGGCGCGTTTCCTGCCGGCCATCGATCTGATCAACGAGTACTGCGACGTGATGAACGTCGACGCGGGCATCGACTATCGTCTGCGTACCCTGACCCAGGCTCACCTTTACCTGACGCCGCTGAGCGACCAGACGCGCGAGACGCTGGATCGGATGTTCGTCAAGCTGGCGGGCAAGGCGGGAGAGGACGCGCCGGTGCTGCAGATCAACCATCGGCCGCTGCAGGCTATCCGTTCGGTGGACGGCGTGCTGGCGGTGGATTTCCACACGCTGTGCGAAGAAGCGCGCAGCCAACTGGACTACATCGCGCTGTCGCGGCTGTATCACAGCGTGATCCTGTATAATGTGCAGGTGATGGGGCCGCTGAAAGAGAATACCGCGCGCCGTTTCCTGGCGTTGGTGGACGAATTCTACGAGCGGCACATCAAGCTGGTGATCGGCGCCGAAGCGTCGATGTTCGAGATCTATCAGGGGGTGCAGCTGAAATTTGAATTCCAGCGCTGCCTGTCGCGCCTGCAGGAAATGCAGAGCGAAGAGTACCTCAAGCTGCCGCATTTGCCCTGAGCCTGCCGGGCTTGCCGCCGCCGTATCGCCGGTTGTCCGCCGCCGGCGATAAATTTATTTTCCATTCAAAAACCGTTCGATCTTTGTGAGCGACTTCTCTATAATCTTGCGACCCCACGTTACAACAAAGTTTTTTTTCCCAAAAACTTTATAGTGCCGGCAATGGCTATTCGAAGGGGTAGGTTTGCTGGACTTGTATGGTCGTGTGAGCCTCAACTGTTTTCGAGCGTTTGGGTGTTCACCAACGTGTAACTAATTATTGGGTAAGCTTTCTAATGAAAACTTTTACAGCTAAACCAGAAACCGTAAAACGCGACTGGTACGTTGTTGATGCAGATGGTAAAACTTTAGGCCGTCTCGCTACTGAACTGGCTCGTCGCCTGCGCGGCAAGCATAAAGCGGAATACACCCCGCACGTGGATACCGGTGATTACATCATCGTTCTGAACGCTGACAAAGTTGCTGTAACCGGCAACAAGCGTACAGACAAAGTGTACTACCACCACACCGGCCACATCGGTGGTATCAAGCAAGCGACCTTTGAAGAGATGATTGCCCGCCGTCCTGAGCGCGTGATTGAAATCGCGGTTAAAGGCATGCTGCCAAAGGGCCCGCTGGGCCGTGCTATGTTCCGTAAACTGAAAGTTTACGCGGGCACCGAGCACAATCACGCGGCACAGCAACCGCAAGTTCTGGACATTTAATCGGGATTAATGGCAATGGCTGAAAATCAATACTACGGCACTGGTCGCCGCAAAAGCTCCGCCGCTCGCGTCTTCATCAAGCCGGGCAACGGTAACATCGTTATCAACCAGCGCAGCCTGGAACAGTACTTCGGTCGCGAAACTGCCCGCATGGTAGTTCGTCAGCCGCTGGAACTGGTCGACATGGTTGGCAAACTGGATCTGTACATCACCGTTAAAGGTGGTGGTATCTCCGGTCAAGCTGGCGCCATCCGTCACGGTATCACCCGTGCACTGATGGAGTACGATGAGACTCTGCGTTCTGAACTGCGTAAAGCTGGCTTCGTCACCCGTGACGCTCGTCAGGTTGAACGTAAGAAAGTCGGTCTGCGTAAAGCACGTCGTCGTCCGCAGTTCTCCAAGCGTTAATTTCCGCTGCTTCGGCAGTGCGATTTACGCAAAAAACCCGGTGCTTCACCGGGTTTTTTTATGCCTGAAATCCGCCGCCCCCGACTAAAATCTGTGGCATATCAGACAATTCAACATGAATTCGCCGCACCGTCCCCACAAAACAAGCAAAATCTGGTAAACTATCACCCACTTTTGCGCCTGTTCGCCGTGCAGTTGACCTCCTGGGCCGGTTTTTCATGGGCTCGGGTCGCGCTGCGTGCTGCCGGCCTGCGGCAAGATTATTCAGGATAGCAGCCTGTCAGTTGGCTATTCGCAGTATTTTCTAGATAACTTGGAGGTTTTCATGGCTGTCGCTGCCAACAAACGTTCGGTAATGACGCTGTTCTCTGGCCCGACCGACATTTTTAGCCATCAAGTACGTATCGTACTGGCGGAGAAAGGTGTCAGCGTCGAGATCGAGCAGGTCGAAATGGATAACCTGCCGCAAGATCTGATTGACCTCAACCCTTACCAGACGGTGCCTACGCTGGTCGATCGCGAACTGACCCTGTATGAATCCCGCATCATCATGGAATACCTGGATGAGCGCTTCCCGCACCCGCCGCTGATGCCGGTTTACCCGGTTGCCCGTGGCGAGAGCCGTCTGATGATGCTGCGCATCGAGAAGAACTGGTACTCGCTGATGGACAAGATCGAGAAGAGCAGCGGTCAGGAAGCGGAATCCGCCCGTCGTCAGCTGCGTGAAGAGCTGTTGGCGATCGCGCCGATCTTCGGTCAGGCGCCGTATTTCATGAGCGAAGAGTTCAGCCTGGTGGATTGCTACCTGGCGCCGCTGTTGTGGCGTCTGCCGCAGCTGGGCATTGAATTGAGCGGTGCCGGCTCCAAAGAGCTGAAAGGCTACATGACCCGCGTCTTCGAACGCGACGCTTTCCTGGCTTCCCTGACCGAAGCCGAGCGTGAAATGCGCCTGCAAACCCGGGGCTAAGCGCGATGGACATGTCTCAGATGACGCCGCGTCGCCCGTATCTGCTGCGGGCGTTCTATGACTGGCTGCTGGATAACCAGCTGACGCCGCACCTGGTGGTCGACGTGACTCGCCCGGACGTGCAGGTGCCGATGGAGTTCGCGCGTGACGGCCAGATCGTGCTGAATATCGCGCCGCGCGCGGTAGGCAACCTGGCGTTGGGCAACGAAGACGTGCAGTTCAACGCGCGCTTCGGCGGCGTGCCGCGTCAGGTTTCGGTGCCGATGGCCGCCGTGCTGGCGATCTATGCGCGTGAAAACGGCGCTGGCACGATGTTCGAACCGGAAGCCGCCTACGACGAGAGCGAAGGCGTGTTCGAAGGCCTGGACAATGAGACGATCCCTTCGGAAACCCTGATGTCGGTGATCGACGGCGATCGCCCGGATACCGCGGAAGACAACGGCCCGGACGACGAGCCGCCGCAGCCGCCGCGCGGTGGCCGCCCGGCGCTGCGCGTGGTGAAGTAATCCCGCGCGAACAAACGAAAAAGCACCCTATGGGGTGCTTTTTTTTGCCCGGCAGAAACGGATCAGCCTTTCAAGGCGGCAATGCAGGCATCGCGCGGCGCGCTGAGATCGCCTACGCGCACGGTGGACAAGGCACGGGCCGCGCGCTCACGGAAGCTGGTGATGGCGGTGTCGCCTTGCACTTCCGGCGGCGCGGTGCAGATGTCATTGAGCGGGAGATCGTTGCCTTTGTTGAGCGCCTGCAATACCGCCGCCGGGTTGTAGATCAGGGCCGCGGAGAGGGCAGATTTAATGCCGGCGGTAAATCCGGCATTGCCGCCGCCGGCCAGCTTGGGCGCCAGGGCAATCCAGCTGTCGTCCCCCAACCGGATACTGTTTTCCACGGCGCTGAACTGCCCGGCCTTGCCCAACTGTGCCACGACCGGCCGCGCGCCGCGCGCTTCGATATTGTAACCGACCTCCTGCGAATCCAGCGCCATGGCTGAAGCGCTGAAACTGACGGCCAGCAGTGCGCCGGCCAACAGGGAAATGGAGCATTTCATGTTCGCTATCCTTATCTCGGTGTCAGGCGCAGCCGCGCCCCGCAATGGTGCTAACTCAATACTATAGCGCGTTGAAGCGGTGAGGTGAGGGGAGGTTGTTACAAAGCGTGGCAGGCTAAAAACAGAGGCCCGGCAATGTGCCGGGCCTCTGGCGGTACGGAAGGTTTACACTTCCAGGTAGTTCATGATGCCGTCTGCCGCCTTGCGGCCTTCGGCGATCGCCGTCACCACCAGGTCGGAACCGCGCACCGCATCGCCGCCGGCGAAGATTTTCGGGTTGCTGGTCTGGAACGCGTTGTCGCTGCCTTCCGGCGCCAGGATGCGGCCCTGTTTATCGAGCTGCACGTCGTGCGCCGCCAGCCAGTCCATACGGTGTGGGCGGAAGCCGAACGCCATCACCACCGCGTCGGCGTCGATCACGTGTTCGGAACCCGGCACCTGTTCCGCCGCCTGACGGCCGTTGGCATCCGGTGCGCCCAGCTGGGTGCGTACCATCTTTACCCCGGCCACGCGGCCGGCGCTGTTCAGCTCGATGCTCAGCGGCTGCAGGTTAAACTGGAAATCTACCCCTTCTTCCCGGGCGTTCTTCACTTCGCGCTTGGAACCCGGCATGTTGGCTTCGTCGCGGCGGTAGGCGCAGGTGACCTGCGTCGCGCCCTGGCGCACCGAGGTACGCACGCAGTCCATGGCGGTATCGCCGCCGCCCAGCACCACCACGCGCTTGCCTTCCATGCTGACGTAAGGCTCGTGCTGCTCGGTTTCATAGCCCATCAGCTGCTTGGTGTTGGCGATCAGGAACGGCAGCGCGTCGTACACGCCCTGCGCTTCCTCGTTCTCCAGGCCGCCGCGCATCGACTGATAGGTGCCGACGCCGAGGAATACTGCATCGTACTCGCTCAGCAAGGTCTCCATGCTGATGTCTTTGCCCACTTCGGTGTTCAGCTGGAACTCGATGCCCATCTCGCTGAAGATGCCGCGGCGTTTGACCATCACTTCCTTTTCCAGCTTGAAGGCCGGGATGCCGAAGGTCAGCAGGCCGCCGATCTCCGGATGACGGTCATATACCACCGCCTTGACGCCGTTGCGGGTCAATACGTCGGCGCAGGCCAGCCCGGCAGGGCCGGCACCGACAATCGCCACGCGCTTGCCGGTCGGCTGCACGTGCGACATGTCCGGCTTCCAGCCCATTTCGATGGCTTTATCGCTGATGTAGCGTTCGATATTGCCGATGGTGACCGCGCCGAACTCGTCGTTCAGGGTGCAGGAGCCTTCGCACAGGCGATCCTGCGGGCACACGCGGCCGCACACTTCCGGCAGGCTGTTGGTCTGATGCGCCAGGTCCGCCGCTTCCATGATGCGGCCTTCGTTGGCCAGCTTCAGCCAGTTCGGGATGTAGTTGTGCACCGGGCACTTCCACTCGCAATACGGGTTGCCGCAGGACAGACAGCGGTCCGCCTGGGCCTTGGCCTGGGTTTCCGAAAACGGTTCGTAGATCTCGACGAACTCGATTTTGCGGATCTTCAGCGGTTTCTTTGGCGGATCAACACGCTGCAGGTCGATAAATTGGTAAACGTTCTGGCTCATTAATGACCTACCTCTTACTGCGCCTGCACCCGCAGCTCGGCTGCGGAACGGCTACGGTGACCCAACAGCGCTTTGACATCGCTGGACTTCGGTTTGACCAGGGCGAACTTCGGCGCCCACTCCGGCCAGTTGGCCAGGATCTCTTCCGCGCGGGAAGAGCCGGTCGCCTGCACGTGTTCGGTGATCAGGCCGCGCAGGTGCTCCTCATGGATCGCCAGCTGATCGACATCCAGCACTTCCACCAGCTCCGGGTTCACGCGCTTGCGGAACTCGCCGTCTTCGTCCAGCACGTAGGCGAAGCCGCCGGTCATGCCCGCACCGAAGTTGATGCCGGTTTTACCCAACACGCAGACGATGCCGCCGGTCATGTATTCGCAGCCGTTGTCGCCGATGCCTTCCACCACGGTGATGGCGCCGGAGTTGCGCACCGCGAAGCGTTCGCCCGCGCGGCCGGCGGCGAACAGCTTGCCGCCGGTGGCGCCGTACAGGCAGGTGTTGCCAACGATGCTGGCTTCATGGCTACGGAAGGCGGAGCCGATCGGTGGACGCACCGCGATGCTGCCGCCGGCCATGCCTTTGCCGACATAGTCGTTGGCGTCGCCGGTCAGGGTCAGCTCGACGCCGCCGGCGTTCCAGACGCCGAAGCTCTGCCCGGCGGTGCCGGAGAAGTGCGCCTTGATCGGATCGGCCGCCATGCCCTGATCGCCGTGCACGTCGGCGATAGCGCCGGACAGCATGGCGCCCACGGAGCGGTCGGTGTTGCGAATGTCGAAGTAGAAGGTTTTACCCTGCTTCGCTTCGATATGCGGTTGCGCCTGCGCCAGCAGTTCTTTGTTCAGCAGGCCCTTGTCGAACGCCGGGTTGCTGCTTTCGGTGCAGTACACCGCTTTACCCGGATGCGGCGTGGCGGTTTTCAGCAGCGGCGACAGATCCAGCTTGTTCTGCTTGGCAGAGATGCCGTCCAGCTCGGTCAGGAACTCGGTGCGGCCGATCAGATCCACCAGTTGGCTCACGCCCAGTTGCGCCATGATCTCGCGGGTTTCACGCGCGATAAACTGGAAGTAATTCGTCACGCGTTCCGGCAGGCCGTGGTAGTGATCGCGGCGCAGCTTGTCGTCCTGAGTCGCGACGCCGGTCGCGCAGTTGTTGAGGTGGCAGATGCGCAGGTATTTACAACCCAGCGCCACCATCGGCCCGGTGCCGAAGCCGAAGCTTTCCGCACCCAGGATCGCCGCCTTGACGATGTCCACGCCGGTTTTCAGGCCGCCGTCCACCTGCAGGCGGATCTTGTGGCGCAGGCCGTTGGCCACCAGCGCCTGCTGGGTTTCCACCAGGCCCAGCTCCCAAGGACAGCCGGCGTATTTCACCGAGGACAGCGGGCTGGCGCCGGTGCCGCCGTCGTAACCGGCGATGGTGATGAGATCGGCATAGGCTTTTGCCACGCCGGTGGCGATGGTGCCGACGCCCGGTTCGGACACCAGTTTCACCGAGATCACCGCCTTCGGGTTGACCTGCTTCAGGTCGAAGATCAGCTGCGCCAGATCTTCGATCGAGTAGATGTCGTGGTGCGGCGGCGGGGAGATCAGGGTCACGCCCGGCACCGAGTAACGCAGTCTGGCGATGTACGGAGTGACCTTGTCGCCCGGCAGCTGGCCGCCTTCGCCCGGCTTGGCGCCCTGCGCCACCTTAATCTGGATCACGTCGGCGTTCACCAGGTAGGCCGGCGTCACGCCGAAGCGGCCGGAGGCTACCTGTTTGATGCGCGACACCTTGTTGGTGCGGTAGCGCGCCGGATCTTCGCCGCCTTCGCCGGAGTTGGAGAAGCCGCCGAGGCCGTTCATGGCGATCGCCAGCGACTCGTGCGCTTCCGGGCTCAGTGCGCCGATCGACATCGCCGCGGTGTCGAAGCGTTTGAACAGCGACTCCGCCGGTTCAACCTGATCGACCGGGATCGGTTCGCCTTTCGGCGTGATGGCCAGCAGATCGCGCAGCATGGCGACCGGCCGCTCGTTCACCAGCTTGGCGTAGGCCTGATAGTCACTGTATTCCCCGCTGTGCACCGCTTTTTGCAGCGAGTTCACCACGTCAGGGTTGTAGGCGTGGTATTCGCCGCCGTGCACGAACTTCAGCAGGCCGCCTTGCTCCAGCGGCTTGCGTTTCAGCCAGGCGCGCTTGGAGAGGTTCTGCAGATCCTGCTGGAAATCGCTGAAGCTGGCGCCGCCGATGCGGCTGACCACGCCCTGGAAGCACAGATCCGCCAGATCGCGGTGCAGGCCGACCGCTTCGAACAGCTTGGAGCAGCGGTAAGAGGCGATGGTCGAGATGCCCATTTTGGACATGATC
This sequence comes from Serratia sp. HMSC15F11, assembly GCF_001808215.1. Lineage (NCBI taxonomy): Bacteria > Pseudomonadati > Pseudomonadota > Gammaproteobacteria > Enterobacterales > Yersiniaceae > Serratia > Serratia sp. HMSC15F11. The sequence continues at coordinate 127,456 of NZ_KV792486.1, read as the reverse complement.
TTGTACAGGCCTTTGTTGATGCCGTTGCGGTAGTTCAGCATCACATCGCGGTATTTCTTGTCGATCGCCTGGCTGTCCACCAGCTTGGCCAGGGTTTCATAGGCCAGGTACGGGTAGATGGCGGTCGCGCCGAAGCCGAGCAGCACGGCGAAGTGGTGCGGATCGCGGGCGCTGGCGGTTTCAACGATCAGGTTGGCGTCACAGCGCAGGCTTTTCTCCACCAGGCGGGTTTGCACGGCGCCAACGGCCATCGGGGCCGGTACCGGCAGGCGGCCGGGGGCGATGGCGCGGTCGGACAGCACCAACAGCACCGCACCTTCGCGCACCTTGCGCTCCGCTTCGTCGCACAGGGCGCGAATGGTCTGCTCCAGATCCTGCTGCTGCGGGTCGAAGGTCAGATCGAGGGTCTCGGCGCGATAGTATTCGCCTTCCAGCGTGGTGAGCTGTTTGAAATCGGAGTACAGCAGGATCGGCGATTTGAAGCTCAGGCGGTGCGCCTGGCCTTCGGCTTCGCAGAACACGTTCATTTCACGGCCGATGCTGGTGGCCAGCGACATGACGTGCGCTTCGCGCAGCGGATCGATCGGCGGGTTGGTGACCTGCGCGAACTGCTGGCGGAAATAGTCGTAAACGATGCGCGGCCGGCTGGAGAGCACGGCGAACGGGGTATCGTCGCCCATCGAACCGGTGGCTTCCTGGCCAATCTCGCCCAGCACGCGGATCACCTGATCCAGCTCTTCGCTGCTGTAGCCGAACTGTTTCTGGTAGGTTTCGAGCTGCGCGTCGTCGAGCTCGCGGTTGCCGACCTGATCGTCCGGCAGATCTTCGAACGGCACCAGACGTTTGACGTTTTTCTCCATCCACTCTTTATACGGATGGCGGCTTTTCAGATCGTTGTCAGTTTCCGCCGAGTGCAGGATGCGGCCGCTGCGGGTGTCGATCACCATCAGCTCGCCGGGGCCGACGCGGCCTTTTTCCACCACTTCGTCCGGCTGGTAATCCCAGATGCCGACTTCGGAGGCGCAGGTGATCAGCTTGTCTTTGGTGATCACATAGCGCGCCGGGCGCAGGCCGTTGCGATCGAGGTTACAGGCGGCGTAGCGGCCGTCGGACATCACGATGCCGGCCGGGCCGTCCCACGGCTCCATGTGCATCGAGTTGAAGTCGAAGAAGGCGCGCAGATCGCCGTCCATGTCCGGGTTATTCTGCCAGGCTGGCGGCACCAGCAGACGCATGGCGCGGATGAGATCCATCCCGCCCGCCAGCAGCAGCTCCAGCATGTTGTCCAGCGAGCTGGAATCGGAGCCGGTTTCGTTGACGAACGGCGCGGCGGCCTGCAGATCCGGGATCAGCGGCGTTTGGAATTTGTAGGTACGGGCACGCGCCCATTGGCGGTTGCCGGTGATGGTGTTGATTTCGCCGTTGTGCGCCAGGTAGCGGAACGGCTGCGCCAGCGGCCAGCGCGGCACGGTGTTGGTGGAGAAGCGCTGGTGGAACAGGCAAATGGCCGATTCCAGGCGCAGATCCGCCAGATCGAGATAGAAGCGCGGCAGATCCGCAGGCATGCACAGGCCTTTATAGATCGTCACCAGGTTGGAGAAGCTGCAGACGTAGAAGCTGTCGTCCTGCACGCGTTTCTCGATGCGGCGGCGCGCCACGAACAGGCGGCGCTCCATATCGCGCGGGCGCCAGCCGGCCGGGGCGTTAACGAAGATTTGCTCGATGCGCGGCAGGGAGGAGAGGGCGATTTCACCCAGCACGTCCGGGTTGGTCGGCACTTCACGCCAGCCGACGATCGACAGCGTTTCGTTTTGCAGCTCTTCTTCCACGATGCGGCGGCTGAGGCGCGCTTCCTCTTCATTCTGGCTGAGGAACATCATGCCGACGGCGTAGTTCTTGGCCAAACGCCAGCCGCGTTCTTCCGCCACCATGCGGAAGAAGCGATCGGGTTTTTGCAGCAACAGGCCGCAGCCGTCACCGGTCTTGCCGTCGGCCAGGATCGCGCCGCGGTGCTGCATGCGGGCCAGCGCGTGAATGGCGGTGCGAACCACCTTGTGGCTAGGTTCGCCTTCTATGTGGGCGATCAGGCCGAAACCACAGTTGTCCCTCTCTTGGGATTTATCGTACAACATATCAGTGAACCTCCCCAGGCTCTGCGTGACTCTCACAACCTACTGCGAGGGGGCTTCCCAATTTCAGGCAGAAGTCCAATCAGCAAGTTAACCCCGCCAATCTGCTTTTCCGCCCTCCATCAATGGCCTCTCGTGACGGTCTCACAAGTGGTATAGGACTTGTTTTAAGAGGGAGTCTTCAATTACTGCATAAATATGACGAGACGTTTGCCCGTCCAGAAAGCTTCCAGCGGACTTCCAACTTAGCGAGAAAGAATTCGCAGGTCAAATGTGGGCTTAAGATAGATTCTTATCGAATTGATGATGTTTATTTATTTGAAAAATAAGTATTTTAATGCGTTTTTGCACTATCGTGGGGCAACGGCGATCCCCACAGAAGTGTGAGCTGTCTCACTATAGTGCAACCCCTTAATCTCTGCACCATGCTAGTGCGGGGGTTAATGGCAGAATTTTATTCTATAAGATATTTCTTTGTTGATGTTTGTCACTGTTTTTCACCGCATTGTCATATTGCCGTTAACGGTTGCGCGACGATTAGAATAATTCATCAGAATTATAGTGAATTTATTTGCGTTTATGATGAATAGTTATGCCTGCTGGCGCCTTGCGGGGAAAGCGTTGATCTCTGTCATCGCGGGAAAAGCCGTTTCTTATTAGCATCGCGGCTTTGAACACAGAGAATCACCAAGATTATGCAGTTGCCGCAATTAGTCAATATGTTTGGCGCAGATCTCCAGCGCCGCTATGGCGAAAAGATCCATAAACTCACGCTGCACGGCGGATTCAGCTGCCCTAACCGCGACGGCACGTTGGGGCGCGGCGGCTGTACGTTTTGCAACGTCGCTTCGTTCGCCGATGAGGCGATGCAGCGGCAAAGTATCGCTGAACAGCTGGCGCAGCAGGCCGCGCGGGTCAACCGGGCGCGGCGCTATTTGGCCTATTTCCAGGCCTATACCAGCACCTATGCGGAGGTCGAACTGCTGGCGTCGATGTATCGGCAGGCGTTGGCGCAGAGCGAGATGGTCGGCCTGTGCGTCGGTACCCGGCCGGACTGCGTGCCGCCCGCCGCATTGGATCTGCTGACGGGGTATCGCGAGGAGGGTTATGAAGTGTGGCTGGAGCTGGGGCTGCAGACGGCGCACGATAAAACGCTCAAACGCATCAACCGCGGCCATGATTTCCGCTGCTATCAGCAGACCGCGCAACGGGCCCGGCAGCGCGGGCTGAAGGTGTGCTGCCATCTGATCGTCGGGCTGCCGGGAGAAAACCAGCGCGATCATCTGCTCACGCTGCAGCGGGTGGTGGCGTCCGGCGTGGATGGCATCAAGCTGCATCCGCTGCACGTCGTGACCGGCAGTACCCTGGCCCGCGCGTGGCGAGCCGGGCGTTTGCCCGACCTGGCGCTGGAGGACTACGCCGTCAGCGCCGGGGAGATGATCCGCCACACGCCTGGCGAGGTGGTGTATCACCGCCTGTCCGCCAGCGCCCGTCGGCCCACGCTGCTGGCGCCGCTGTGGTGCGAAAACCGCTGGAGCGGCATGCAGGCGGTGGGCGCTTATCTGCAGCAATACGGCGGGCAGGGCAGCGCGCTGGATGCCGCCCTGCGTTATTCAGCGACGTTATAACTGCAGGCTGGTGCGTACCTCCGCGCGGGCGCGCTGCAAATCGGCCTGCAGCTGCGGGTTCGCCAGCAGCCGTGCGGCGAGCGCCGTCGCCGCCAGCTTACCGCCTTCCAGATCGCTCGGGTAGTGCACGCCGGCAATCACCCGGCTTTGCGCATTGCTTGCCGCCCGTTCAAACAGCGCGCTGCGTTTTTCCGGCACCATCTGCGCCAGCAGGATCGCCGTCAGGTAGCTGTCCATCGCGTGTCCGCTAGGGTAAGAATCGCCTTCCGGCGGTGGCAGCAGCGGTTTCACGCGGCTGTCGGCCTCATAGGGGCGCGGGCGGCCATAGAAGGCCTTGGCGGGCATCAGGCTTTGTTCAAAGTCCTGATAGACACGGCGGAACAGGGCGGCGGTGAGCGGATGGCGATCGACGGTGAACGTCGGGCCGAAGATATCGCGAGCGAAGGGGAAGGCAGCGTCTTCCAGGTGGTCGTCTCGCTTGGCCTTGGCGATTTGTTCCGCCGTGCGGTTAGCCTGAATGGCCAGCACCGCCTGCAAATCCGCCCGATTCTGCGGCGTATCCGTTGAAGGCGGCGGCGGCAACAGTGTAGCGATTTGTCGTTGCTCCTCATTCAGATAGCCGGTCACGGCAGTGGCGGCCTTCAGGGGCAAAATAACGGTCAGAAACAGGACGAACAGGGTAGTGCGATAGATGGTTAACATGGTCAATCCTCACATCAGGGAAATGAGGAAGCCTGCCGGGCTGGCCACAACGCGGCTGCCGGTGAAAGTAAACCGCGGGATAACATCCTTTCCCTTACTTCAAGCCTCAGGGCTTCGCTATCCGTGTCTGCGAAAGCATGCGTCATGCACGGTGCATCATTAATATATTAACGGAAAGGTATTCTCAAGCGGCTGCGGCGTGGGGTGTGTTACATAAAAAGTCTTTTAGTTACAATTGATTAATCCCTAAGTATGAGCGGAACGATCAACGTGGTTTTTCATGGTTTCGGCGGCAATGAACCGCCCGTTGCACGCCAGACGCCGCTATTTTCCGTTAGCAGGACTTGACTCTCAGACACAGCGGAAAAATTTACGGTATGATTCAAAAGATTGTGTCTGATGGGAGCCGCTATGAAGCAAATCCGGGTGTTGGCCCAGTACTACGTCGATTTAATGGTGAAACTGGGGTTGGTGCGCTTCTCGCTGCTGTTGGCCTCGGCGCTGGTGGTGCTGGCGATGGTGGTGCAGATGGCGGTGACCATGCTGCTGCGCGGCGAAGTGGAAAGCATCGACGTGGTGCGTTCGATCTTCTTCGGTCTGTTGATCACCCCGTGGGCGGTCTATTTCCTCTCGGTGGTGGTGGAGCAGTTGGAGGAGTCGCGCCAGCGGCTGGCGCGGCTGGTGGACAAGCTGGAGGAGATGCGCCACCGCGATCTGGAGCTTAATCAGCAGCTCAAAGACAATATCAGCCAGTTGAATCAGGAGATCGCCGACCGTATCAAGGCGGAAGAAGAACGCCTGCAGGTGATGGAAAAGCTGACGGAAGAGATGGAGCAGCGCGAGCAGGCGCAGATTGAGCTGGGCCAGCAATCGGCGCTGCTGCGTTCCTTCCTCGATGCCTCGCCGGATTTGGTCTACTACCGCAACGAAGACAAAGAGTTTTCCGGCTGTAACCGCGCGATGGAACTGCTGACCGGCAAGAGCGAGAAACAGCTGATCGGCCTGACGCCGTTCGACGTCTACGGCCAGGAGATCGCCGAAAAGGTCATTGAGACCGACGAGAAGGTGTTCCGCCACAACGTCTCGCTGACCTACGAACAGTGGCTGGTGTATCCCGATGGCCGCAAGGCCTGTTTCGAGCTGCGCAAGGTGCCGTTTTACGACCGGGTGGGCAAACGCCACGGGCTGATGGGCTTCGGCCGCGATATTACCGAGCGTAAGCGCTACCAGGACGCGCTGGAGAACGCCAGCAGGGAGAAGACCACCTTTATCTCCACGATCAGCCACGAGCTGCGTACGCCGCTTAACGGCATCGTCGGCCTGAGCCGCATCCTGCTCGATACCGAGCTGAACGACGAGCAGCTGAAATACCTGAAGACCATTCACGTCAGCGCCATCACCCTCGGCAATATCTTCAACGACATTATCGAAATGGATAAGCTCGAGCGGCGCAAGGTGCAGCTCGACAACCAGCCGGTGGACTTCACCGGCTTCCTGGCGGATCTGGAGAACCTCTCCGGCCTGTTGGCGCAGCCGAAAGGGCTGCAGTTCATCATGGAGCCGCAGACGCCGCTGCCGCAGCAGATCGTGACCGACGGTACGCGCCTGCGGCAGATTTTGTGGAACCTGATCGGCAACGCGGTGAAATTCACCCAGCAGGGGCAAATCGTGGTGCGCGTGCGGCGCGAGGCGCAGGAGGAAAAGCTGGTGTTCGAGGTGGAAGACTCGGGCATGGGCATCCCGCAGGACGAGCAGGACAAGATCTTCGCCATGTATTACCAGGTGAAAGATCAGCGCGGCGGTCGCCCGGCCACCGGCACCGGCATCGGGTTGGCGGTCTCCAAGCGGTTGGCGCAGAGCATGGGCGGCGACATCACCGTGCGCAGCGAACAGGGGCACGGTTCTTGCTTCACTCTGACCATCCAGGCGCCGGCGGTGCAGGAAGCCGCCAGCGCGGCGCCGGAGGAAGAGGAACTGCCGTTGCCGGCGCTGCACATCCTGCTGGTGGAGGATATCGAGCTGAACGTGATCGTGGCGCGCTCGGTGCTGGAGAAACTGGGCAACAGCGTCGAGGTGGCGATGAACGGCCACGACGCGCTGGCGATGTTCGATCCGGACGAGTTCGATTTGGTGCTGCTGGACATCCAGCTGCCGGACATGACCGGGCTGGACATCGCCCGGGCGCTGCGCGAACGCTACGCCGGGCAGGCGCTGCCGCCGCTGGTGGCCCTGACCGCCAACGTGCTGAAAGACAAAAAAGAGTACCTCGAGGCGGGCATGGACGATGTGCTGAGCAAGCCGTTGTCGGTGCCGGCGCTGACTAAGGTCATCAAACACTATTGGGATCATCAACCTTCTCACACTTCAAAGAAAACGGAGCACAAGGCGATGCAGATTAATGAGTCGTTACTCGATACCGCGATGCTGAAACAGTATATGGATCTGGTAGGTCCGCAGCTGATCCACCAAAGCCTGGAGATGTTCGAACAGATGATGCCGGGCTACCTGGCGGTGCTGGACTCCAACATGACGGCGCGCGATCAGAAAGGCATCACCGAGGAAGGGCACAAGATTAAGGGCGCCGCCGGTTCGGTCGGTCTGCGTCACCTGCAACAGCTGGCGCAACAGATTCAAACGCCGACGCTGCCGGCCTGGTGGGATAATGTGCAGGATTGGGTAGATGAGTTGAAACAAGAGTGGCGCAACGATGTGCAGGTACTGCGAGCTTGGGTTGAGAACGCTGAAAAAAAATGACCCCGACCTAAGCCGGGGTGCGCGAATATTGCGCCAACACCAGGGAAATTGTGAACCTGCGTATTGGTTTCAGTGTTCTGGTCGAGCAGGTTGTAGCGAATTCCTAAACATCATACAGCCAACAACATAGCAAATGTAAGCGCTCTTGTTAGAAGATTCATTAAAATGTGTGATGTAGATTAGTGTTTGTCAACTCCGAGCACGAACCAGTTGACAGCAGCGACAGGAGTAAGAGTGATGAAAAAGGTGGGTGTAGTCCTCAGCGGCAGCGGCGTTTATGACGGTACGGAGATCCATGAAGCGGTGCTGACGCTGCTGGCGTTGGACCGTGCCGGCGCGCAGGCGGTGTGCTTTGCGCCTGATAGATCACAACGCCATGTTATTAATCACTTATCTGGTGAGGAGATGGCGGAGTCGCGCAATGTCCTGATTGAATCGGCGCGCATTGCCCGCGGCGCGGTGCAGCCGCTGGCGCTGGCGGAGGCCGCGCAGCTGGATGCGTTGATCGTGCCCGGCGGCTTCGGCGCCGCCAAGAACCTCAGCAATTTCGCCGAAGCCGGCGCGGAATGTTGGGTCGATGAAGATTTGGCGCGCCTGACGCGCGAGATGCATAAGGCCAACAAACCAATTGGCCTGATGTGCATCGCGCCGGCGCTGTTGCCGAAACTGCTGGATCAACAAGCGCGGCTGACCATTGGCAACGATCCGGACCTGGGAGAAGTGATTGACGCCATGGGCGGCGAGCCGGTGATTTGCCCGGTGGACGACATCGTGGTGGACAGCGAGCACAAAGTCGTGACCACGCCGGCCTATATGCTGGCGCCGTCTATCGCACAGGCGGCCCTCGGCATCGATAAGCTGGTGGCGCGGGTGTTGGAACTGGCTGAATGAGAAAGTCGCTCGGCGGATGGCGGCGGCTGCGCCCGTGGTATTGGCTGAAACGCGGCGTCATCGCGATTCTTGGCCTGTGGGTGTTGGGCATTGTGGCTTTCGCCTTCCTGCCGGTGCCGTTTTCCGCCGTGATGGTGGAGAGGCAAGTCAGCGCCTGGCTGAGCGGCGACTTCGGCTACGTCGCTCATTCGGACTGGGTGTCAATGGACGACATCTCGCCGCAAATGGCGTTGGCGGTGATGGCGGCGGAGGATCAGAAGTTTCCAGACCATTGGGGCTTCGACGTGGCGGCTATTGAAAAGGCGCTCAGCCACAACGAGAAACGCCCGACGCGCATCCGCGGCGCGTCCACGCTGTCGCAGCAAACCGCTAAGAACCTGTTTCTGTGGGATGGCCGCAGCTGGCTGCGCAAAGGGCTGGAGGCCGGATTGACGTCGGGCATCGAGCTGGTGTGGACCAAGCGGCGCATTCTGACGGTGTACCTGAACATCGTCGAGTTCGGCGACGGGGTGTTTGGCGTAGAGGAGGCATCACAACGCTTTTTCCATAAGCCGGCCAAACGGCTGACCGCGGCCGAAGCGGCGCTGCTGGCGGCGGTATTGCCGAATCCGCATCGCTTCAGGGCCGATGCGCCGTCCGGTTATGTGATACAGCGACAGCAGTGGATCATGCGCCAGATGCGGCAGCTGGGCGGGGAAGCGTTTTTAAGCGAGAACAAGCTGGATTAAATGGGCGGGAACGGCACGGCGCCGCTCCCGCCAGAACGGATTACTTCACATAGGTAAAGGCGGTGGTGACGTGCTTCACGCCGCTGACCTGGCTGGCGATCTGCGCCGCCGACTGTCCTTCCTGCTGCGTGACCAGACCCAGCAAGAACACTTCGCCATTTTCGGTGGTGACCTTCACGTTGGACGATTTCACCGTATCGCTGGTTAGCAGCTGCGAACGCACCTTGGTGGTGATCCAGGTATCGGAGGAGGCAGTGCTCAGGCTGACCGGTGTGCCCTGACGGATTTCGTTATACACTTCGGTCGTGCCTTCCACGCCCATGGCGATCTGCTTGGCGCGCGCGGTGAGATCGGCATTAGGCGATTGGCCGGTCAACAGCACTTTGCCCTGATAGGCGGTGGCGACCACCCGGGCGTCTTTCTTCAGCTGCTGGTCTTTGCTCAGAGCGCTTTCGACCCTGGCTTCCAGCGTGCCGTCATCCACCTGGGTCCCGACGCTGCGCGGGTCGGTGGCAGTTTTGGTCGCGACGGCCGCACTGCCGACGACGACGCCGGCGATACAGCCTTGCAACAGCAGGGCGCTGGACAGCACTGCAAATGTGGCTTTTAGCTTCATCTCAGTTCCTTAATCGTCCTGGTGGGGGAATAACGTATTGTCTATCAGGTCGCACAGGCAGTTTACGGTCAGCATATGCATTTCCTGAATGCGCGAGCTGCGGTGCGACGGGATGCGGATCTCGACATCCTGCTGCCCGAGCAGCCCGGCCAGCTCGCCGCCGTCGTAGCCGGTGAGCGCGACGATGGTCATATCGCGCGTGACGGCCGCCTCGACCGCTTTCACAATATCACGGCTGTTGCCGCGGGTGGAAATCGCCAGCAGCACGTCGCCGGTGTGCCCGAGCGCGCGCACCTGCTTGGCGTACACTTCGTCGTGCAGCCGATCGTTGCTGATCGCCGTCAGCACCACGTTGTCGGCGTTGAGGGCGATGGCCGGCAGGCTGGGGCGCTCGGTTTCAAAACGGTTGATCATGCTGGCGGCGAAGTGCTGCGCGTTGGCCGCCGAGGTGCCGTTGCCGCAGCACAGGATTTTGTTGCCGTTGAGTAAGGATTGAACCAGCGTCATCGCAGCGCGGGAAATGGCGTCCGGCAATGCTTCCGCCGCCGCGATCTGGGTTTGGATGCTTTCGGTAAAACAGACTTTAATTCTATCCAGCACGTTGTATTAATCCACTAAGTCAAAGGGCCGGTCTGCGCCGCAAAACCCCGATTAATCCGCATTGAAGGCGTTGGGTATCCATTCTAACTGGCTACCGGTAATGGCCAAAACATCAAAACGGCAAGATGATGTGTCAAAACTGGCTCCGCGCCCCGCCAGCCAGACGGCGGCGGCATGCAGCAACCGCTGTTGTTTGCGAAAGGTGACGCTGGCGGCCGCGCCGCCGAAGGCGTCGTTGCGGCGGTAGCGCACTTCGACGAACACCCAGGTGGCGCCGTCGCGCATGATGAGGTCGAGCTCACCGCCGCGTACCGCGACGTTGGCGGCGCAGAAGGTGAGCCCGGCGTGTTCCAGGTGACGGCGGGCCAGTAACTCATAGCCCGCCCCTGAGGCGCGTGGGTTCAAGAGACCGGAACGACCGTACCCTGACGGTATTGCAGCCAAGGCAGTTTGCGGTTGATCACGCAGTTCGGCGACGCGCTCAGCGTACCGGTGGTGCCGGAAACCTGGAAGCCCGGCAGCTGGCGCATTTCAGCAAAGTGGTTGGCCAATGTCCAGGCATCCATCCCCATCGCATACAGGCGCACCAGCGAGTAGTCGTTACGGAAGCGCGCGCTGGCCTGCTGCAACAGCTGAGGATTTGAGCCGGCCAGCAGCGGGATGTCGCTGAACTGCAGGCCTTCCATTTCCAGGCGGAAGTCCGGGCCCGCACCGGCCTGATAGCTGCGCGAGCTGGCGTACATCGCCGGCTTGCCGCGCGAGCTGGTGGCCATGTCGATCATCGGTTTGATCAGCGTCAGCTGAGACTGGGTGGCGACGATATACACCGCGTCGACGCTGCCGTCGGTCGCAGCGGGCACGTCGCTCGGCGGTGCAGGAATGGTCAATCCGGCGATGGTCACGCTCTGCGGCGCCGGGGCGCTCGATATCGGCGTGCCGGTCATGCGGATGCCGCCGCTGTTGACCATCTGGCGCAGTTCGCCGGCGGAGCCGATGTCCTGACGCAGCACGGTTTGCCCGCCTTGCTTCTGCCATTCCTGGTTAAAGGCCTTGGCGACGCGATCGCCGAAGGCGCCGCGCGGCACCAGCAGCAGCGGTTGACGCTTCTGCTGTTCCCAGATGTGGCGTGCGGCGTCGCGCGCTTCATCTTCCGGCGATAGGGCAAAGTAACAGATGTTCAGGTTGTCCTTCGGCGTTTCCGGCTGGTTGAGCGCCAGCACGTTCAGCGTGGTGGTGCTGGCGGACAGCTGATCGACGTTCTCTTTCAGCAGCGGGCCGACCACCAGGGTGGCGCCATCCTGCTGCGCCTGGCTCAGCAAGGCGGCCAGCGGCTGGCTGGTGGTGTCGTACACTTTGACCTGTGCGTTAGCGGCCTGCAGCGGCGTTATCGGCGCACTGGACGGCGCCGCCGGTTGCGCGGCGGTCACCGCAGGCTGGCTCTCTTGCGCCGAAGGGCTGACCGCGCCGTTGGCGTTGATGTCACCCGCGGCGGCCTGGTCGGCCGGCGCCGTTGGGGCCGGCACGCTGGCTGGTTGCGCGGCTTGAGGCTGCGGCGCCGGCATGGAACCGCCGTTTTTCGCCGCTTCGAAGCCTTGTTGGATGGCGTCGGCGAACACTTTCGCCTGGCCGTTCAACGGCAGCAGCAGGGCGATTTTCGAGGTAGAGGCCTGGGTGAAGTTCAGCACCTGGTTCAGGCGAGCGGGCAGCGTTTTGGCCGCCGGGTTTTTCGGATAACGGTTCTGCCAGTCTTTGATGCCGGCCTTCAGCAGATCGGGATCCTGCTTGTTGTCCTGATAGACGCGCAGCAGATCCAGCCAGCCTTGCAGCACGTTCTCGTCGGCGTTGATCACCAGGCTGTTCATCTCCTGCGGCGTCAGCTGCAGCAGCGCCTGCCAGGTCTGATCCAGGTTTTCCTGGTGCGGTTTGCCGGTCAGCAACGGCTCTTGAGCGATATAGGCGCGGATCAAGGGCAGCGACGCTTTGCCCTGATTGGCGGCGATCTGCGCCTGGTAGTAGCGCACCTTCTGATTCGGCGACAGCGAAGCGCTGTCCAGATGGCCCAGCGTGCTGCGGGCGCTGACGTAGCTCTTGTTGGCGATCTGCAGTTCGGCGGTCAGCAACTGGCGTTCAGTCTGCTGCGCGCCGCTGAGATTTTTCGGCAGCTGATTCAACTGGTCGCCGGCCTGAGGCAGTTTTCCTTCACGCAGCAAGGCGCGAATAGCAAGTAATTGCCAGTCAGCCTTGTTATCATCGCTGCTTTGCTGCAACTGCTGCAGGTAGTAATCGGAGCTGGCGCTCGCTTCGTCCTGTATATTGGCGGGCGGCGTTTGCGGGGCCCGACTTGGACAGCCTGCCAGGAAAAGGGCGGCCGCGATGACTGCGGTAAGTCGGACAGGCTTGGAACGCCCTGCTTTGGTACGAACGAATGTTGAGGAAAGCATACTGTATCCAGTGATGTTTTTTTCAAGATGCTCAATATTAAATCGGCAACCCGGATGAAACAATGAATCAACACCAACAATCAGTCATTTCTGCATCAACGCTGTATGTGGTGCCCACCCCCATCGGCAATCTGGGCGATATCACTCACCGTGCGTTAGAGGTACTGAAAAGCGTTGATCTGATCGCGGCGGAAGACACGCGCCATACCGGATTGCTGCTGCAACACTTCGCGATCAACGCGCGTCTGTTCGCGCTGCATGACCACAACGAACAGCAAAAAGCCGATCAGCTGCTGGCGAAACTGCAGGAAGGCCAGAGCATCGCGCTGGTGTCCGACGCCGGCACGCCGCTGATCAACGATCCCGGTTATCACCTGGTGCGCCGCTGCCGCGAGGCCGGCATTCGCGTGGTGCCGCTGCCGGGCGCCTGCGCCGCCACCACCGCGCTGTGCGCTGCGGGCGTCGCTTCCGACCGCTTCTGCTACGAAGGCTTCCTGCCGGCGAAAACCAAGGGGCGCAAGGATACGCTGATGGCGCTGGCGGAGGAACCGCGCACGCTGATTTTCTACGAATCCACTCACCGTCTGCTGGAAAGCCTGCAGGACATGGTCACCGTCTGGGGCCCGCAGCGCTATGTGGTGCTGGCGCGCGAGCTGACCAAAACCTGGGAATCTATCCACGGCGCACCGGTGGGCGAACTGCTGGCGTGGGTGCAGGAAGATGAAGTGCGCCGCCGCGGCGAGATGGTGCTGATCGTCGAAGGCCACAAGGCGCAGGAGGATGCGCTGCCGCTCGAGGCGCTGCGCACGCTGGCGCTGCTGCAAAAAGAGCTGCCGCTGAAAAAGGCGGCGGCGCTGGCGGCCGAAATCCACGGCGTGAAGAAAAATGCGCTGTATAAGCACGCGCTGGAGCAACAACAGCCGTAAAGCGGTTGACCTGCCGCCGCCGCGACGCTACTATCCGCGCCGGAGTTGACCAGACAGTCGCCGCTTCATTGCCGTCCTCTTCGGGGAGACAGATGGAGGGGAGGAAAGTCCGGGCTCCATAGGGCAGGGTGCCAGGTAACGCCTGGGAGGCGCAAGCCTACGACTAGTGCAACAGAGAGCAAACCGCCGATGGCCCGCGCAAGCGGGATCAGGTAAGGGTGAAAGGGTGCGGTAAGAGCGCACCGCGCGGCTGGCAACAGTTCGTGGCACGGTAAACTCCACCCGGAGCAAGGCCAAATAGGGGTTCACATGGTACGGCCCGTACTGAACCCGGGTAGGCTGCTTGAGCCAGTGAGCGATTGCTGGCCTAGAGGAATGACTGTCCACGACAGAACCCGGCTTACCGGTCAACTCCCTCGACAAAAGAAAACCCCGCGCAACGTCAGTTGCGTGGGGTTTTTCGTTTTCCGGCCGGTTTACACCGGCAGGTCAATCAGCAGCGCGCGCAGCGGCGTTTCGGCGCGGATCGTCAGGCGATTCTCCTCGCGCACGAAGGCGCCGTCGCCGCAGGTCAGGCGCTGCACTTCGTGGCGTTCGCCGGTGGCGGCGATGGTGCCGTGAATCGACTGCAAATAGGCGCGCGGCCCGTTAATCGTCAGCGTTTGCTCTTCGCCCGGCTGCAGATCGAGATGGTGGATCCAGACCTGCTGGCGCAGCTGCAGGCTGCCCTGCGCGCCGTCCGGTGAGGCCAGCAGCAGGTTGCCCGCCGCCGGCAGCGTCAGGCGCTGCACCCGCTCGTTGCTGCGTTCCGGGCAGGCGTCCAGCCACAGCTGCAGGCGGGTCAGCGGCGTATCGCTGCTGACGTTCTGTTCGCTGTAGCTCAGGCCCGGCTGGGTGGCCAGCAGCAGCGCTTCGCCGGCTTTGGCGCGCGCGGCGTTGCCGTCGCTGTCGCGGTATTCCGCCTCGCCCTGCAGGATCAGGTTCAGGATATCCACGCTGGGATAGGTGCGCGGCTGGAACGACGCGCCCGGCGCCAGCACTTCCTGATTCAGCACCCGCAGCGACGCATAGCCCATCAGTTTGGGATCGAAGTAGTGACCAAAGGAAAAGGTGTAGCGAGCCTGCAGCCAACCAAAGTCAGCTTGCCCGCATTGTTGTGCTGTTCTGCATGTAATCATGGCAATCGGCTCTCTAAATTCATTATCCAAATGGTAAGCATCTGGACGTCGGATTGTTAGCCAGTTAATCTGGTCGGCATATTCAAATTTCCTGACAGAGGGATGTGATGGCCAGAGATCGGGCACTCACGCTTGAGGCGCTGAGAGTGATGGACGCGATCGACCGGCGCGGCAGCTTCGCCGCGGCCGCCGACGAATTGGGCCGGGTGCCGTCGGCGCTCAGCTACACCATGCAAAAATTGGAAGAAGAATTGGACGTGGTGCTGTTCGACCGCTCGGGCCACCGCACCAAGTTCACCAACGTGGGGCGCATGTTGCTGGAGCGCGGGCGGGTGCTGCTGGAAGCGGCTGACAAGCTGACCACCGACGCCGAGGCGCTGGCGCGCGGTTGGGAAACCCACCTGACCATCGTCAGCGAAGCGCTGTCACCGCCGAGCCTGCTGTTTCCGCTGGTGGACAAGCTGGCGCTGAAGGCCAACACCCAGGTGTCGATTTTCACCGAAGTGCTGGCGGGCGCCTGGGAGCGGCTGGAACAGGGGCGCGCCGACATCGTGATCGCGCCGGACATGCATTTTCGCGCGTCGTCGGAGATCAACACCCGCAAACTGTACAAGGTGATGAGCGTCTACGTCGCCGCGCCGGATCATCCTATCCACCAGGAGCCGGAGCCGTTGTCCGAGGTGACCCGCGTGAAGTACCGCGGCATCGCGGTGGCGGATACCGCCCGCGAGCGCCCGGTGTTGACCGTGCAGCTGCTGGATAAGCAGCAGCGTCTGACGGTGAGCACCATCGAAGACAAGCGTCTGGCGCTGCTGGCCGGATTGGGGGTGGCGACCATGCCGTACCCGATGGTGGAAAAAGATATCGAGGCCGGACGGCTTCGCGTGGTAGGGCCGGAATACAGCCGAGAAGCCGACATCATCATGGCCTGGCGGCGCGACAGCATGGGGGAGGCGAAAGCCTGGTTCCTGCGCGAAATTCCGCGCCTGTTCGCGCAGCGCTAACGTCGGTGGCATGAGATCCCCTTGCCGGGCGGCAAGGGGATTTTTTTGCCTTAGCCGAAGAACCGATCGCGGTCGTGCGGCTCGTCCAGATCCTGCGCCGGCCCGATGGAAATGATGCCGTGCGGGTTGATGGTGGCGTGGCTGCGGTAGTAGTGGTTGCGAATGTGCGGCAGGCTGACCGTGTCGGCGATGCCCGGCATCTGGTAGATGTCGCGCAGGAAACCGTACAGGTTCAGGTAGTCGCTGATGCGGTGTTTATCGCACTTGAAGTGGGTGACGTACACCGGATCGAAGCGCACCAGCGTGGTCCACAGGCGCAGGTCGGCTTCGGTCAGCCGATCGCCGGTCAGGTAGCGGTGCTGCCCCAGGATTTGCTCCAGGCGCTCCAGCGCGTTGAAGACCCCGTTGACCGCTTCGTCATAGGCTTCCTGGCTGGTGGCGAAACCGGCCTTGTACACGCCGTTGTTCACTTGATCGTAAATCCAACCGTTCAGCTCATCGATTTTGCCGCGCAGCTCGGCCGGGTAGTAATCGCCCGCGCGGGCGCCCACGCCGTCAAACGCGCTGTTGAACATGCGGATGATGTCGGCGGATTCGTTGCTGACGATGGTTTGCCGCTGTTTATCCCACAGCACCGGCACGGTCACGCGCCCGCTGTAGTGCGGATCGGCCTGCAGGTAGATCTGATACAGGAAGTCGGCGTGATACAGCGGATCGCCGGTGGTTTCAGGAAAATCCTGGCCGAAGGTCCAGCCGTTTTCCAGCATCAGCGGGTGCACCACCGAGACCGGAATGATCTGCTCCAGCCCTTTCAGTTTGCGCATCAGCAGCGTGCGGTGCGCCCAGGGGCAGGCGAGAGAAACGTACAGGTGATAACGGCCGGCTTCGGCCTGGAAGCCGCCCACGCCGTGTTCGCCCGGCTGACCGTCGGCGGTCACCCAATTGCGAAACTGAGCGGTTGAACGTTTGAAACGGCCGCCGGTAGACTTCGTGTCATACCAGATGTCTTGCCAAACGCCATCGACGAGTTGTCCCATGGGAATCTCCTTGGTGTCCGAGTGAAAAGCGACAGGGCCCGGCATGCCGGGCCCTGAATGACAGTTTAGATTACCATTTCTTATTCAGAAGACGGTCGATGCTGAAGCCGCCCGGGCCTGCGACCGCCAACACGATGAAGCCGCCGGCGATGGTCAGGTTTTTCATGAACATCAGCTGGTTTACGCCTTCCGCAAAGTCAGTGTGGAACAGCAGCGCGGTCAGAATGGTGAAGCCGGCAGTGAACAGCGCTACGGTGCGGGTCAGGAAACCGAACAGGATCGCCAGACCGCCGCCAAATTCCAGCAGGATGGTCAGCGGCAGCAAGAAGCCAGGCACGCCCATCGATTGCATGTACTGTTGGGTACCGGCATAAGCGTCACCCATTTTGCCGTAGCCTGCCACGATAAACAGGATTGGCATCAGAATACGAGCAACCAGCAAACCTGTATCTTCTAATTTTTTCATCATCTACTCCAAAGTGTTTTTGTGCGCCTGTTCGGCGGTAGTCATATCAACGGGCGGTATATCGGGTCTCTCACCCTGTCCGGCCCATATCGTATTGATGGAGTGAATGTTAAGCGGGAAGTGCTCAGGTTGTTAGCAAGTAAAACTGTCGTAATTTTTCAAAAAATCTGAATCTTTAGCGTGCTAATAAACTGACGCTGGTCAGCAGGTTGCCCGGCCCTCGGGATAAGCAGCGCTGTTTTAGGGGGAAAACGAGGGCGGAGCAACAGGATGTTTGAAGGAAAAATGTGGGGCTTACTTGGCGGAGAAGGTCTTTTTAAACAGGCGGATAGCGCTCCAGGCACCGAACGCGCGGCGCGACCAGCGGATCATCTTGCTGGGGTGGCGGATGCCGTACAGCGCCATGACGCTGGAACCGAGCACCAGATAGCGGCGCAGGCCAAACACCGTTTGCCAGCCGCGGTCGATGCGTTCGGTCTTCTCCAGCCACAGAGACTTGTGTTCGGCCAGATCCAGGCGTTGCTGCTGGATCTGGCGAATCAGCCTCTCTTTTTTCCATTCCAGGTAGCGGCGGCGGCTCATGGCTCGCGCTCCAGTTCGGCGCGGTCGAGTTCCAGCTGCTTGCGCGTGGCGCCGAGCAGCGTGGTGCGACGGGCCTTGACCAGCGTCCAGATGGTGCCGACCACGGCCAGGAACAGCAGCACGCCGGTCGTGGCGCCCAGCGCCACCAGCCGGTAGACCGGATCGATGGCCCAGAAGATCAGGATCAGCAGGCTCATCAAACCGAAGGCGGTGAACAGCAGCGTCATGCCGGCCATGATCAGCAGCTGAATGAGATTGACTTTCTCCTCTTCCAGCTCGACCACCGCCAGCCGGACACGGGTTTCCACCATGCCGACCAGGATCGTGATGATGCGCTGACCGATATCCAGGACCCCTTTAGCGGGGCCCTGCGCGCGCACTTGCGGTTGTTCAGCCATGATTAACGACGCGCGAGCAGCACGCCCAGCACGACGCCGACCGCCGCGCCGATACCGATGCCGGTCCACGGGTTGTCGCGCACGTAATCGTCGGCCTGACCGGCGATCTGTTTGGTTTGCGAAGCCAGCTTGTCACCGGCGTCGCTCAGGCGAGCGCGGGTCTCTTTCAGCGCGCCTTCCGCTTTCGAACGCAGCTTCTCCAGCTCGGCTTTCGGCTTGTCGGTGGAGGAGTTCAGCACTTCCTCGAGCGTATCGGCTAAGGACTTCAGTTCAGCGCGTAAGTTTTCTGCATTTGAATCATGTGCCATGTGATTATTCCTTAACGTTTATTTCGACAGACTTTTAACATAGCGGATTTTTTCGCCGGAGCAAAGGGGTGATGGCCAGCAGATAACACCAGACATCAATTCCATATGCTTAAGAAATCCCGTGTGATGGGGCTCTCATCGATAAATCCGCTGGTGTAAAAAAAATTATTCCGCCTGGGCGCGTTTCAGCTCAGCCTGCGCTTCCGCCAGCTTTTGCTGCTTCTTGGCGACCTTGTCCAGCTTGCCGGTTTGCTGCGCTTCTTTCAGCTCCTGTCGGCGCTCGTCGACCTTGCGCTGCTTTTCCGCGATATTTTTCTGGCGTTCGGCCTGCAGGCCGGCTTCGGTACAGTGAGTCTGCACTTCGCTCAGCGCTTTTTTCAGCCCGTCCACGCGGTGGGTGTTGCCGTGTTGGGTGGCGTAGTCGATTTGCTGCTGGATGTCTTGCGCTTTGGCGGCGCAGCCGCCCTCAGCGGCCGAAGCGAACGCCGGCAGCGTACAGAGTGGCAACAGCAGTAACAGTGAGTGGCGTAATTTCATCTTTCAGTTCCTTTTCATGGGATGCCTGAACAGGCATCCGCTTTCCTGACTGCCGAAGGCAGCAGCGCGAGAGGAGGGCGTTCATCGCCGGCTGAAGTTACCCTTCAGCATAGTCATGAAACCGGCGTGCCCCCAAAGAATCAGCAGTGACTCGGTGCCGACTGATTAATTCTTGAGCTAATCGATGCGAATGAAAATGAAGATAATGGCAATGAAAGGAAACCCCTTCATATGAAGGGGGATTATCCCAGGTTGAGTGGGGAACGCGCAAATTCGCGTACCCAATGCGACGGCACGGGGGACTCGCTCAACGTGATGTGGTAACCGGGCGGTAGGATGGTTTGCAGCGCTTCGCGCGCCAGCAATTGCTGCTCCGGCGAATCCAGACGGATGACCAGGCCATCGCCTTCCGGCGTAATGCTTTTGATGCGGATGCCGCGCTCATCCAGGCGCTGGTAGACGTAAAAACCGTCGGGCAGCGACAGCCCTTGCTGGCTGGCGCGAATGCGCAGCTCGCTCTCGGTACGCACCATGCAGGGCACCAACAGCGTCGCCAACGCCAGCAGGGCGAGCGCGATCATCAAGACGTATTGCCAGCGCGGGCGCTTTGCTGTCACGCCCCTTTCCCCGGATTCTGGCCGCTGGCGCGTTTCTTGCGCCACAGTACGATCAGCGAGCCGACCAGCCCGACCACCAGCAACACCAGCGGCAACATCATCAGGCAGAACATCAGCTGATCTTCATACTTGCGGAACACCGGGGTTTTCCCCAGCGCGAAGCCCAGCGTCGTCAGGATCAAGACCCACAGCAGGCCGCTCATCCAGTTGAAGAACTGGAAGCGCGCGTTGCTTAGGCCGGACAGGCCGGCGATGGTCGGCAGCAGGGTGCGCACGAAGGCCAGGAAGCGGCCGACCAACAGGGCGGAAAGCCCGTGGCGGTGGAACAGGTTATGCGCACGCTGATGGTAGTGGGCCGGCAGGTGCGAAAGCCAGCCTTGCACCGTTCGCGTATTGCCGAGCCATCGGCCCTGTATGTAACTGACCCAGCACCCCAGGCTGGCGGCGACGGTCAGGATAACGATGGTCAGCGGGAAGCCCATGGTGCCTTTGGCGATCAGTACGCCGACCAGGATCAGCAGGCTGTCGCCCGGCAGGAAAGCGGCCGGCAGCAGGCCGTTTTCCAAAAACAGGATCATGAACAGCAGGATGTAGAGGGTCCACACCAACGAAGGGTTCGCCAGCGTCTCAAAATCCTGCTGCCATAAGGCATGTATCAGTTCTTTAATGATGTCCATCCGGTGTTCCTAAAACGTCATTGTTTATTTTTATCTCAGCGGCGGAGCGGGCGTGGGCTGAAAGCGCGCGGCGATCCTAATGCTGATAACGATGAAACGGCGTTGCTTTAAGGTTTCTAAGCGGTGCGACACCGGTCATAGGTGGTAAGTCAGCGTGCCACGGTACTGCATATTGCTTTCTTTCCAGCCGGCCTGCCGGCTCTGTTGCCTGGAGGCGTCCAGCATCCAGTCGACCTGGGCAAGCCGGTTGGGGGCCGGGGTGTCCTGGCGGGGGAAACGAATTCGGTAGCCCGGCTCTGCGGCCAGGGTATAGACCGGTGCCGTCAGGGAGGACGCGAGCAGCGAACCGGGGAAAGAGTGCGCTCTGGGC
The DNA here is from genome assembly GCF_001808215.1 of Serratia sp. HMSC15F11. Taxonomy (NCBI): domain Bacteria; kingdom Pseudomonadati; phylum Pseudomonadota; class Gammaproteobacteria; order Enterobacterales; family Yersiniaceae; genus Serratia; species Serratia sp. HMSC15F11. The sequence goes on along the minus strand of NZ_KV792486.1, from coordinate 106,867 downwards.
AGCAGCAGCGGCAACTTGCCGGGGGCTTTGCTGCGCGCTTCGGCCGGTGCCCGATACACATGATCATAGGGGGAAAGCGCCGGCTCCGCCAGCAGCGGCAGGCTGCTTAGCGCGCTGGGAGTTGGCTTGGGTAACGCCACGCATAGCTGTTGGCCGGAGACCGAACCGGTCCAGCAGAAAACAGCAATCAGCATGGCAAACAACCAGCGCATTTATTCGCGTCCCGCCCCCGCAGCAATGGGTAAAAAAGTGGGCTAACTCTACCAAAATAGCACGATTGGCAACAGGGAAATCTACGTTGCCGACGGTGAAATAGTACACGGCAAACGGCGGTTCCGGCATCGATTCAGCGGATTTTACATTACCTGACATAAGCCGACGGTTTTTGACCGCTTGGGCTATTTCGGCTCGTGGCTCATGCCATCCAGATGCACCACCGGATTCTCGGCGAACAGGTAGCGGTCGGCGTTGTATTCGAAGTCGTCGCTGGTGGCGTTAAACAGCATCTGCTTGGTGTTTTCCAGGTGCTGCCACATCGCCAGTTTGGCGGCGTAAGGATCTTTGCGCATCAGCGCCTTGAGGATCTGATCGTGATCGTCGCACCAGCTGGCGATCGAACGTTCGTCGATATGCTCGTGCAGTTTCTTCCAGTAAGGGTTGTTGACCCGCTGCACCCACATTTTTTCCACGATGGTGGCCATGGCGGTGTTTTGGGTGGCCAGCGCCACCTGCACGTGGAATTTCAGATCCCACTGCGAATCGCGGAAGCGATCCTCTTTACGGGCGTGCTCCTGGATCTCCATCAGCTGCACGATATCTTGTTTGGTCACCTGGGTGGCGGCGAATTCGGCGATGTTGCTTTCGATCAGCTGGCGCGCCTGCAGTAGCTCAAACGGGCCCGCGGTGGCGAACTCGATGCTGTCGCCCGGCACCACCAGGTGTTTTTGCTGGTTGGACACCACGTGGATCCCGGATCCCTTGCGCACGTCCACATAGCCTTCCACTTCCAGCATGATGATCGCTTCGCGCACCACGGTGCGGCTGACATTCATCTCTTCGGCGATGTATCGCTCGGCCGGCAGCTTGTCGCCTACCGGGTAGCGGCCGCTTTCGATACGTTGCTTAAGCTCGGCGGCCAGTTGCTGATACAGGCGTCTGGTTTCGGTGAATTCCATAGTGAATGCTCTATACGGTGCGGTGGGAGGGGGCGCGTGGCCATCGGATTTGTTATACCACTTATTCGGCACCGCTGCCAGAGGAGCAAAAGGCCCGGCGCGGCGGCCGGGCGGCGGGATCAGCTGCGCGCCGGGGCCGGCTGCAGCGTGGCAGGCAGCGCTTCGGCGGCCGGGCGGTTTTGCAGCACCGTCCAGATGACGATGGCGCCGAGAATGTCGAAGACCGACAGCGCGGCGAACAACGGGCTGAAGCCGAGGGTGTCCGCCAGGGCGCCGACCACCAGGGCGAACAGCGTGCTGGCGGTCCAGGCCGCCATGCCGGTCAGGCCGTTGGCGGTCGCCACCTCATTGCGGCCGAACACGTCGGAAGAGAGGGTGATCAGCGCGCCGGACAGCGCCTGATGGGCGAAGCCGCCGACGCACAGTAGCGCGATAGCCGCGTAAGGGCTGGTGAACAGGCCGATCATGCCGGGGCCGATCATCAGCACCGCCCCCATCGTCACCACCAGCTTGCGCGAGACGATCAGATTGACCTTGAAATATTTCTGGAACAGCGGCGGCAGGTAGCCGCCGACGATGCAGCCGAGATCGGCGAACAGCATCGGCATCCAGGCGAACATGGCGATCTCTTTCAGATTAAAGCCGTAGGCCTTGAACATGAACAGTGGGATCCAGGCGTTGAAGGTGCCCCAGGCCGGTTCCGCCAGAAAGCGCGGCAGCGCGATGCCCCAGAACTGGCGGTTGCGCACGATCTGCCAGGCGGACATCTTTTTGGCGTTTGAGGTCTGGTGCTGCGCTTCCTGGCCTTCGAGGATGTAACGGCGCTCTTCCTGGCTCAGTTTCTTCTGATCTTTCGGGTGCTTGTAGAACAGCAGCCAGCAGATGGCCCAGATCAGGCTCAGCACGCCGGTGATGATGAACGCCATCTCCCAGCTGTGCGCCACGATGGCCCATACCACCAGCGGCGGGGCGAGCATGCCGCCGATCGACGAACCGACGTTGAAATAGCCGACGGCGATCGAACGCTCTTTGGCCGGAAACCACTCGCTGCTGGCCTTCAGCCCGGCGGGGATCATCGCCGCCTCGGCCATGCCGACCGCGCCGCGCGCCAGCGCCAGCCCGCCCCAGCTGTTGGCCAGCGCGGTGCCCATACAGAACACCGCCCAAAGAATGGCGAACATGGCGTAACCGACCTTGGTGCCGAGCACGTCCAACACATAGCCCGCCACCGGCTGCATCACGGTGTAGCAGGCGGAATAGGCGGCGACGATATAGGAATACTGCTGGGTGGTGATGTGCAGCGTATCTTCCAGCGTCGGCGCCGCCACGGCGATGGCGTTGCGGGTCAGGTAACCCAGCACGGTGCCGATGGTCACCAGCCCGATCATGTACCAGCGTAACCCTTTAATTTTACGCATCCGAAATGTCTCCCCGTTTGAAGGTATGGCCGGCGATGCGGCTGGCGAGACAATAACCTGTCATACAGGTTTAAAAGTTGAGTGATATCACAAAAGGAATTATTCGCCTGAGCGATACTGTCGCCGGTGAAATAGGGCGTTTATGCCGCACATTTGCCGTAAAAACGAGCAAAAAAGGGATTGGAGGGCAGCAAAACGGCAGATGGCGGGAAAAATTTGCTGGACGATTGCTAAGATTGGTGTGATAACTTTTGTGATTCGATCCCTGTGCCGCACGGCAAGTAAGGTAAGGAGCCCGAGATGGCGACGTTTTTGAGCGAAGATTTCCTGCTGGACAGCGAATTTGCCCGGCGTTTGTACCATGACTACGCGGCACAGCAGCCGATTTTCGATTACCACTGCCATTTGCCGCCGCAGCAGATCGCGGAGAATACCCGCTTCAGCAACCTGTACGATATCTGGCTGCGGGGCGATCACTATAAATGGCGGGCGATGCGCACCAACGGCGTGGCGGAGCGGCTGTGCACCGGCGATGCGGGCGATCGCGAGAAATTCGACGCCTGGGCCGCCACGGTGCCGCACACCATTGGTAACCCGCTCTATCACTGGACGCATCTGGAGCTGCGCCGGCCGTTCGGCATCACTGGAACGCTGCTGTCGCCGAGCACGGCGGATGAGATCTGGCAGCGCGGCAATGCGCTGCTGGCGCAGGATGAGTTTCGCGCGCGCGGCATCATGCGGCAGATGAACGTGAAAATGGTCGGTACCACCGACGATCCGATTGACGATCTGCGCCACCATCGGGCGATCGCCGACGATCATAGCTTCGATATCAAGGTGTTGCCGAGCTGGCGGCCGGACAAGGCCTTCACCATCGATGCGCCCGGCTTCAATGACTATCTGCGGCAGCTGGAGGCGGCGGCGGACATCGCCATCGGTCGCTTCAGCACGCTGTGTGACGCCCTGTACAAGCGTATGGATCACTTCGCCGCCCACGGCTGCAAGGTGGCCGACCATGCGCTGGACGTGGTGGTGTTCGGCGAAGCCGATGAAGCGACGCTGGATGCGATCCTGCTGCGTCGCCTGAACGGCGAGCTACCGACGCCGGAACAGAGCGCGCAGTTCAAAAGCGCGGTGCTGCTGTTCCTGGCCGGCGAATACCGGCGCCGCGGCTGGGTGCAGCAATATCACATCGGCGCGCTGCGCAATAACAACAGCCGCATGTTGGCCGCCGTCGGGCCGGATATCGGCTTCGACTCGATCAACGATCGGCCGCTGGCGGAGCCGCTGTCGCGGCTGCTGGATGCCCAGGCGCGGCAGGGCGGCCTGCCGAAAACCATTCTCTATTGCCTCAACCCGCGCGATAACGAAGTGATCGGCACCATGATCGGCAATTTTCAGGGGGAAGGCACGCCGGGCAAGATGCAGTTCGGCTCCGGCTGGTGGTTCAACGATCAGAAGGACGGCATGCAGCGCCAAATGACGCAGCTGGCCCAGCTCGGGCTGCTGAGCCGCTTCGTCGGCATGCTGACCGACAGTCGCAGCTTCCTGTCGTATACGCGCCATGAGTACTTCCGTCGCATCCTTTGCCAGATGATCGGCCGCTGGGTGGTGGACGGCGAAGCGCCGGCGGATATCGCGCTGCTGGGCGAGATGGTGAAAAACATCTGCTTCGACAACGCCAAAAACTATTTCGCCATAGAACTGGCGTAGCCGTTATCCGGGACCGGTTTATGCAAAGTACGATAAAGATTCACGAGCAGGATAACGTGGCGGTGGCGCTGCGCGATCTGGCTGCCGGAGAGCGCGTTGAGCTGGAAGGCGCGGTCATCCAACTGGCGCAGCCGGTGGCGCGCGGGCACAAGTTTGCGCTCGGCCCGATCGACGAGGGCGAAGACATCATCAAATATGGCCAGCCGATCGGCCATGCGCTCGTGGCTATCGGGCCCGGGGAGCATATTCATTCGCAAAACGCCAAAACCAACCTGAGCGATCTGGACAGCTACCGCTACCAGCCGCAGTTCCCGGCGCTGCCGCCGCAGGCGGCGGATCGCGAGGTGCAGCTGTACCGCCGGGCCGGCGGCGGCGTGGGGATCCGCAACGAACTGTGGATCGTGCCGACCGTCGGCTGCGTCAACGGCATCGCCCGCCAGATCCAGCAGCGCTTTTTGCAGCAAACGCAGGCGGAGGGGATCGACGGCGTGCATCTGTTCAGCCATCCGTTCGGCTGCTCGCAGCTGGGGCAGGATCATGCCAACACCCGCATCATGCTGCAGAACATGGCGCGCCATCCCAACGCCGGCGCGGTGCTGGTGATCGGGCTGGGGTGCGAGAACAATCAGGTGGATGCCTTTCGCGCCACGCTGGGGATGGCGGACGAGCGGCGGCTGCGCTTTATGGTGTGCCAACAGCAGGACGACGAGGTGGAGGCCGGGCTGGCGCTGTTGCACGAGCTGTACCGGGAGATGCGCCACGATCGCCGCGAACCGGGCCGCCTGAGCGAGCTGAAGTTCGGCCTGGAGTGCGGCGGTTCGGACGGATTGTCGGGTATCACCGCCAACCCGTTGCTGGGGCGCTTTTCCGATTATGCGATCGCCAACGGCGGCACCACGGTGCTGACCGAAGTGCCGGAGATGTTCGGCGCCGAGCGCATTCTGATGAGCCGCTGCCGCGATGGGGAGACCTTCGACAAAACCGTCGACATGATCAACGATTTCAAACGCTATTTTATCGCCCATCAACAGCCGATATACGAGAACCCGTCGCCGGGCAATAAGGCCGGCGGCATTACCACGCTGGAAGAGAAATCGCTCGGCTGCACCCAAAAAGCGGGCCTGAGCCTGGTGGTGGACGTGCTGAAGTACGGTGAGCGGCTGCGCGTGCCGGGGCTGAATCTGCTCAGCGCGCCGGGCAACGATGCGGTGGCGACCAGCGCGCTGGCCGGTGCCGGCTGCCATATGGTGCTGTTCAGCACCGGGCGCGGCACGCCGTACGGCGGCTTTGTGCCGACGGTGAAGCTGGCGACCAACAGCGAGCTGGCGGCGAAGAAACCGCACTGGATCGATTTCGACGCCGGCAGCCTGATCCACGGCGTAGCGATGGAGACGTTGCTCAGCCGCTTCGTCGATCTGATCGTCGAGATCGCCAACGGCCGCCCGGCGCGTAATGAAACCAACGACTTTCGCGAGCTGGCGATCTTTAAAAGCGGGGTGACGCTGTAAAGCTGACAAAAAAGGCGCTCGAGGGAGCGCCTTTTTATGAAGCAACGCGCGATTAACGCACCTTCAGCGGGTCTTCGTTCGCCAGCCGCTGGTCTTCCGCCTGGCAGGCGGCGGCGGTGAACAGCACGTCGGTGGAGGAGTTGAGGGCGGTTTCCGCCGAATCCTGCAGCACGCCGATGATAAAGCCGACCGCCACCACCTGCATCGCCACATCGTTCGGAATGCCGAACATGTTGCACGCCAACGGGATCAGCAGCAGCGAGCCGCCGGCCACGCCGGAGGCGCCGCAGGCGCACAGGGCGGCCACCACGCTCAGCAGCAGAGCGGTCGGGACGTCCACCGCGATGCCCAGCGTGTTCACCGCCGCCAGCGTCAGCACGGTGATGGTGATCGCCGCGCCGGCCATGTTGATGGTGGCGCCCAGCGGGATGGAAACCGAGTAGGTGTCCTCATTCAGGTTCAGCTTCTTGCACAGCTCCATGTTCACCGGGATGTTGGCGGCGGAGCTGCGGGTGAAGAAGGCGGTCACGCCGCTCTCGCGCAGGCAGGCGAACACCAGCGGATACGGGTTGCGGCGGATTTTCCAGTAAACGATCAGCGGGTTGAGCACCAGCGCCACCAGCAGCATGCAGCCGAGCAGTACCATCAGCAGCTGGGCGTAGCCCCACAGCACGCCGAAGCCGGTTTCCGCCAGCGTGGAAGCCACCAGGCCGAAGATGCCAAGCGGAGCACAGCGGATCACCGCGCGCACCACCAGCGTAACCGCATGGGACATGTCGTTGATCAGCCCCTTGGTGGTTTCGGAAGCGTGGCGCAGCGCCAGCCCCAGCCCGACGGCCCACGCCAGAATACCGATGTAGTTGGCGTTAATCAGCGCATGGAACGGGTTGGCCACCACGCTCATCAACAGACCTTTCATCACCTCCACAATGCCGCCCGGCGGGGTAATGTCCGTCGCGCCGGTGGTCAGCGCCAGCGTAGAAGGGAAGATAAAGCTGACGACGACCGCCACCAGCGCGGCGGCAAAGGTGCCCAGCAGGTAGAGGAACAGGATCGGGCGAATGTTGGTCTTCTGCCCCTGTTTATGGTTGGCGATCGAGGCCATCACCAGAATCAGCACCAGCACCGGCGCTACCGCTTTCAGCGCGCCGACGAACAGGGTGCCGAGCAGGCCGACGGCGGCTGCGGCTGCCGGCGAAACCAGCGCCACCAGAATGCCGGCCACCAGGCCGACCATGATTTGTTTGACCAGGCTACCCTGCGTGATCCTTTGTAATAGTTTTTGCATAGTGCTTTCTTCCTGATGTTATCTGGCCGCCGCGGCGGGAACGACGCCGGGTAGCTTTATATGATTCTGTAACTAAGTGTGTTTGCCGAATCAGTATTCAGCAATCGAATGATGTTGGAAAGAGGCGGGGATGAAATTCTGAGCGCGGATCAACACTTGATAACATACTGGTTACATTTGTGTGATCGCAATAACGTTTGGCGTTTTGGGGGAATTGCCAAACAATCGCGGGGCGACTAGCGCCCCGGATAACAGATTGTGGTTATTTATTCGCCAGGCGATCGTTGCGGCGATTGACCCAGGCGTTGATCAGCAAGGTAAGCGTCAGGATGCTTGCCACCACGCCGAGCGACACGCCGATCGGGATGTGGAAGAAGTCGATAATCAGCATCTTGATGCCGATAAACACCAGGATCACCGACAGGCCATATTTCAGCATCGAGAAACGCTCCGCTACGTTGGCCAGCAGGAAGTACATGGCGCGCAGACCCATGATGGCGAACAGGTTGGAGGTCAGGACGATGAACGGATCGGTAGTCACGGCGAAGATCGCCGGAATGCTGTCCACTGCGAAGATCACGTCGCTCAGTTCGACCAGGATCAGCACCAGCACCAGCGGGGTGGCGAACAGGATGCCGTTGCGGCGCACGAAGAAGCGCTCGCCTTCCAGGCTGTCGGTCATGCGCAGGTGGCTGCGCAGCCATTTCACCAGCGGCTTGTCGCCGATCGCCGAGTCATCTTCCTTCGCCAGCGCCATCTTGATACCGGTGAACAGCAGGAAGGCGCCGAACAGATACAGCAGCCACTGGAACTGGCTGACCAGCCAGCTGCCGGCGAAGATCATGATGGTACGCAGCACGATCGCCCCTAGCACACCGTAGATCAGCACCCGCCGCTGCAGGTTGGCCGGCACGGCGAAGTAGCTGAACAGCATCAGCCAGACGAACACGTTATCCACCGCCAACGCTTTTTCGATCAGGTAGCCGGTCAGGAAGGCCAGCGCTTGGGTATCGGCGACGGCGCGCCCGGCGGTTTCATTCAGGTAGTACCAGAAACCGAAATTGAACAGCAGGGAGAGGCTGACCCACACCAGCGACCAGCTGGCGGCCTGCTTCAGGGTCATGGTGTGCGCGCCTTTACGGCCCTGCAACAGGAGGTCGATTGCGAGCATCACGACGATGACGGCGGCGAAGCTGCCCCATAACCACGGTGTGCCAACGGAATTCATCATCAGAGGTATCCTTCAAAAACAAAAACGGCCAACGTCGGAAGACGCCAGCCGCTCTGTGAACGCTGCAAGCAAACCTCGCCTTCCGGCAAGGTCTCACTTACAACGTTGATGAAGGTGGTTACACCTTTGACATCAGGTTGCCCGGTAACCGGATGCTTGCGCATCGTAATGACGATTGACCGGCAATGAAGTTACTCCCCTTTGCAGAGCAGAAAGTAATGCAAAATGTGTCGGCGGTCAACGTGAATCGCGTTAGCCGGCCATCGCTTTTTGCGCGCCGAGGCTGACGACGAATCCCTGCAGCAGCAGACGGCTGAACGGCGTGTCGCTAACCTGTTGTTGTTGCTGTTGATAGCGGGCTTGCTGCTCGGGATGCAGTTCGCCGAGCCACTGCAGATACTGGCTCATCACCGCGCCGTTGAATTCCGGATGGAACTGGGTGGTCAGGGCGTGATCGCCATAGCGCAGGATCTGGTGCGCGTCCTGCTGCGAACGCGCCAGCGTCTGCGCGCCGGCGGGCGGCGTCAGCACGCTCTGCGAATGGATAAGGTTGGCTTTGAAACGCGGCGGCAGCAGGGTGAGCCGCCGGTCTTCGGCCGCGGCGGGCAGCAGTTCGATCTCCAGCGTACCGACCTCCATACCCTGCGGGTGATAGCCCACTTCGCCGCCGAGCGCGTAGGCCAACAGCTGGTGGCCGTAGCAGACGCCGAACAGCGGCAGTTTGAGCGCCATCGCCTGACGCAGCCATTCGGCGGCTTCCTCGCTCCACGGCAGCTGTTCGGTCACCATCGCCGGTGAGCCGGTAATGACAACGCCGCAATAGGCGGCCGGCGGCAACGGCCGTTCGCCGGCGGGCAGATGCACGATGTGCGCGCGTTCGGCGTCGATATTGCCCTGTTGCAGGAACATACCTTCAAAATTGGCCAGTTCCTGACGAATGGCCTGCGGCGCGTCGCCGGTTTGCATCACGAGCAGCGGTTTCATCTCATTCTCCGTCGGCGGGGAAGACGACGCCGGTCTGGCGGCGGATGTCGGTCAGCAGGCGGGCGACGATCAGCGAATTCTCCAGCCCCGGGTGTTCCACCTGATGCTTCTCAATCAGCTCGGCGAAGGCCAGCGCTTCATACAGCATGGTATTGATGTGCTGCGGTTGGCTCAGATCCTGGCGGTTGCCGCCGCGCGGCGTCAGCGCCACGCCCTGACATTCGGAAATCTTGTCGATAATCAGCGTGCCTTCTTCCCCCTGGATCTCGCTGGGGATCGCCGAGTCGCTGACCTTGGAATGGGAAAGCGTGACGTCGAAATCGCCGTAGTTCAGGCAGACGGTGCCGTGGGCGTCCACGCCGGTATCCAGCAGCGTGGCGCTGGCCAGCACTGACTGCGGCGCACCGAACAGCGCTACCGCGCTGGCCAGGCAGTAGTAGCCGATGTCCATGATCGAGCCGTTGGAGAACTGCGGGTTAAAGGTGTTGGGGTTCTCGCCGGCGAGATAGCGCGGATAGCGCGAAGAGTATTGGCAGTAGTTGATAAAGGCTTTACGCAGCCGGCCGACTTTCGGCAATGCCTGCTGCAGTGCCAGGAAGTTTGGCAGATAGGCGCTTTTGAACGCCTCGAACAGCACCACCTGATTTTCCCGCGCGCAGGCTACCAGCTGTTCCGCTTCGCGCTGGTTGGAGGCCAGCGGTTTTTCGCAGATCACGTGTTTTTTATGGCGCAGGAACAGCAGCGATTGCGGGCAGTGCAGGGAATTAGGGCTGGCGATATACACCGCGTCTATGGCGTCAGACTGCGCCATCGCCTCGAGCGAGTCGAAAAACTGCGTGACCTGATAGTTGGCGCCAAACGCCTGCGCCTGGTCCAGCGAGCGTGAATACACGGCGCTCAGCTTGAGTTTGCCGCTTTCATGGGCGGCATCGATAAAACGTTCCGTAATCCAGTTGGTGCCGACGACGGCAAAGCGAATCATGGCGAGCTCCGGTCCAGGCCTAAAACCGCAGATTATCACGCCCTCACTCGCTATGCATACAGCTCGCCGAACAGCGAAAGGTGCGTCAGATACAGCCGGGTATCGAACTCCAGCTGGTGGTAATCCGGCTCCATATGGCAGCACAGGCTGTAGAACGCCTTGTTGTGATCTTTCTCTTTCAGGTGCGCCAGCTCATGCACCACGATCATGCGCAGGAAGGGTTCGGGCGCGACCTTGAACACCGTCGCCACGCGGATTTCCGCCTTGGCCTTCAGCTTGCCGCCCTGCACGCGCGAGATGGCGGTGTGCAGGCCCAGCGCGTGCTTCATGACGTGGATCTTGCTGTCGTAGGCTACCTTGCTCAGCGGTTGGGCGTTGCGCAGATACTGGTTTTTCAGATCGACGGTAAACTGATACAGCGACTTGTCGGTGGTGCAGTCGTGTACCTGCGGATAGCGCTGCAGCAGCACGTCTCCCAGCCGATTCTGATGGATCAGTTGCTGCACCTGGCTTTGCAGATGCGTTGGGTAGCCTTGCAGGTAGGTCAATTCAGACATTCTTGTTCCGTATCAACGGCCATTCAGCCGGTCATTCTATGCTGTTTTTTCGCTCAAATCCTGGCATACGCAATTTATCCGAAAAAACATTTTACTGACGGGCGTTTTTAGGGGATAAACAGCCCAAATTTTATCAGTCAGGAGGGGCAATGAGCCAACTCGATCTGGGAACACAGCAACTTGAGCTGGAGCGTTATCCCCAACAGGAAGAATCTACCCAGCTGCAGGCGTGGGAAGCGGCGGATGAATATCTGCTGCAACAGCTTGAAAACGTAGATATCGGCGGCCGTCCGGTGCTGATTTTCAACGATAACTTCGGCACCCTGGCCTGTGCGCTGCACGCGCATCGCCCTTACAGCGTCAGCGACTCGTACATGAGCCAGCTGGCAACGCGCCACAACCTGAAGCTCAACGGTTTGGATCCCGAGCAGGTCACGCTGTTGGACAGCCTGGCCGAGCTGCCGGCGGCGCCGGCGGTGGTGCTGATTCGCGTGCCGAAGGCGCTGGCGCTGCTGGAGCAGCAGCTGCGTGCGCTGCGCCACGTCGTGACCGAAGACACGCTGATCGTCGCCGGCGCCAAGGCGCGCGACGTGCATACCTCGACGATGCAGCTGTTTGAAAAGGTGCTGGGCCCGACGCGCACCAGCCTGGCGTGGAAGAAAGCGCGTCTGATCTTCTGTCAGGCGGCGGACATCGTCCCACCGGCGGCGGCGGAAACCACCGACTGGACGCTGGACGGCACCGATTGGCTTATCCATAACCACGCCAACGTCTTCTCGCGCGGCAGCCTGGATATCGGCGCGCGCCTGTTTATGGAGCATCTGCCGCGTGGCCTGAACGGCCACATCGTCGATCTGGGCTGCGGCAACGGCGTGATTGGCCTGACGGCGCTGGCGCAAAACCCGGAAGCGCAGGTGACCTTCGTCGATGAATCTTACATGGCGGTGGCCTCCAGCGAGCTGAACGTGGAGCACAACCTGCCGCAAGAGCTGGATCGTTGCCAGTTTGAGGTGAACAACGCGCTGGCGGGCATCGAGCGCGAAAGCGTGCAGGCGGTGCTGTGTAACCCGCCGTTCCACCAGCAGCACGCGATTACCGATCACACCGCCTGGCAGATGTTCTGCGACGCCAAGCGCTGCCTGCAGGTGGGCGGCGAGTTACGCATCGTCGGCAACCGCCACCTCGACTATCACCAGAAGCTCAAGCGTCTGTTCGGCAACTGCACGCTGGTAGCCTCGAACAAGAAGTTCGTGATCTTGAGAGCGGTGAAATCCGGCGCGCGTCGCTGAGCATGATGACCAAGGGGCGCCAGGCGCCCCTTTTTTACAGCGCCATCGCCAGCCGCATACCCTGATCGATCGCGCGGCGGGCGTCCAGCTCGGCGGCCACGTCGGCGCCGCCGATCAGATGCACGGTTTTCCCCATCGCCAGCAGCGGCTGCTGCAGCTCGCGGCGCGGTTCCTGCCCGGCGCAGATGACCACCGTGTCTACCGGCAGACAGCTGTCCTGCTCGGCGCGGGTGATGTGCAGGCCTTCGTCGTCGATCAGCCGATAGCTGACGCTGTTGAGCATCTTCACGCCGCGCATCGCCAGGCTGGCGCGGTGGATCCAACCGGTGGTTTTCCCCAGGCCTTCACCCACTTTGCTGGTTTTGCGCTGCAGCAGATAGATTTGCCGCGCGGCGCGTGGTGCCTGCGGCCCTTGCGCCGCCAGCCCGCCGCGCTGCTCAAGGCGGCCGTCGATGCCCCATTCGCGGTTGAATTCCGCCTGATCCAGGCTGCTGGACACGCCGTGCTGGCTGAGGTACTCGGCGGTGTCGAAGCCGATGCCGCCGGCGCCGACGATTGCCACCCGCTGGCCGACCGGTTTTTTATCGCGCAGCACGTCCAGATAGCTCAACACCTTGGCGTGGCCGATACCGGGGATGTCCGGGGTGCGCGGCACGATGCCGCAGGCGAGGATCACTTCGTCGAACTCGCTTAAATCCGCCGCCTCGACCTTGACGCCCAGCCTGACCGTCACTTCGCGCAGCGCCAGCTGGCGGCGGAAGTAACGCAGGGTTTCATGGAATTCTTCCTTGCCGGGGATCTGCTTGGCGATGTTGAATTGGCCGCCGATCTGATCGGCCGCGTCGAACAGCGTCACCTGATGGCCGCGGCTGGCGGCGGTGGTGGCGAAGGCCAGCCCGGCGGGGCCGGCGCCGATCACCGCCAGCTTTTTCGGTTTCTCCGTCATCGTCAACGGCATCTCGGTTTCGCGGCAGGCGCGCGGGTTGACCAGGCAAGACGTCAGCTTGCCTTCAAAAATCTGGTCGAGGCAGGCCTGGTTGCAACCGATGCAGGTATTGATCTCGTCGGCGCGTCCCTCGGCGGCTTTCTGCACAAAGGCGGCGTCGGCGAGGAACGGGCGCGCCATCGACACCATGTCGGCGCAGCCGTCCGCCAGCACCTGCTCGGCCACCGCCGGATCGTTGATGCGGTTGGTGGTGATCAGCGGAATACCCACCTTGCCCATCAGCTTGCGGGTCACCCAGCTGAACCCGGCGCGCGGTACCATGGTGGCGATGGTCGGGATGCGCGCCTCGTGCCAGCCGATGCCGGTATTGATGATCGTGGCGCCCGCCTGTTCGACCGCCAGCGCCAGCTGTTCAATCTCCTGCCAGCTGGAGCCGTCTTCCACCAGATCGAGCATCGACAGCCGGTAGATCAGAATGAATTCTGCGCCCACCGCCTGGCGTACCGCCCGCACGGTCTCGACGGCGAAGCGCATGCGATTGGTGAAGCTGCCGCCCCAGCGATCGTCGCGCTGGTTGGTGCGCGCCGCCAAAAATTGGTTGATCAGGTAGCCTTCGGAACCCATCACCTCAACGCCGTCGTAGCCGGCCTGTTGCGCCAGCGCCGCGCAGCGGGCGAAGTCGGCGATGGTCTGCTCGATCTCCGCTTCACTCAGCGCGCTTGGTGCGAAGGGATTGATCGGCGCCTGCAGCGCGGAAGGGCCCACCGGGTGTGGCTGATAGCTGTAGCGGCCGGCATGCAGGATCTGCAGCGCTATCTTGCCGCCCGCGCGATGAACGGCCTCGGTGACCGGCCGATGGTGAGGCAGCTGCGCCTCGCTGTTAAGGGTGGAACCGCCGCGATACACCACGCCTTTGTCGTTGGGCGCGATGCCGCCGGTGACGATCAGGGCCACGCCGGCGGCGGCGCGCTCGGCATAGAACGCGGCCAGGCGTTGCGGGCCGTCAGGCAGCTCTTCCAGGCCGGTATGCATCGATCCCATCAGCACCCGGTTTTTCAGGGTGGTGAAGCCGAGATCCAGCGGCGCAAGCAGGTGAGGATAATTGCTCATTGCACTCTCCATCGTTCATCCCCCGCCTCTTTCAACCTGCAGCGTTGTTGCCTGCGTTCGCTCGCCCCAGTCACTTACTTGAGTAAGCTCCTGGGAACGCCCGAACTTGCCGCCTAGCTGCAGGTTGAAAGCGATTGGGGATGAGCATCTGTTATTATTATGTGAACACAAGTGGTCGGATGAGATAAATCTAGCCGTTGTCGCGCCGCTTGGGAATCTGCGTTGTGCCGAATGTGATAGACGTCATGAATCTCAGGCACCGTTTGCATAACGAACAAAAGATCGGTTAACCTTTGCGCGTTGTAAATTCCTTCTCTCTGCGGAGCCATAACCGAAAATGAACAACCACACCTGTTGATATCGGGTCCCACGCTGTGCGCTCCCGCGCCCTGTGGGGATGTTTTGATCTCATTCAGGAGTGCTTATGGCTCATTTTGCGCAGTCCCCTTATTTCGTTTTACATCAACTGACCTGCCAATTTGCTGACGGCGAAACGCTGTTCGGCCCGCTGGATCTCGCTTTCGATCGGTCGCGCTGTGGCCTGGTGGGGCGCAACGGCGTCGGCAAAACCCAGCTGTTGCGCCTGATCGCCGGGCGGGATCGGCCGGGCATCGGGCACGTCGAATCCCATGCCGTATTGGCTTACGTTGCGCAGCAGCCGGAGAGCGCGGTGAACACCACGCTGGCGCAGCTGCTGGGCTACGGCGAGGTCTTCGCCGCGCTGGCGCGCATCGAGCAGGGGCGGCCGTTGGCGGACGACATCGAACGTCTGGAAGGGCGCTGGGATCTCAACGATCGCCTGCAAAGCGCCTTTGCCGCCGCCGGGTTGCCGGCCTTCGAGCCGCTGCGAGTCGCAAGCTCACTGAGCGGCGGCGAACGGATGCGTGCGGCGCTGTGCGGCGCTTTTCTGGGGGAGGCGGATTATCTGCTGCTGGACGAACCGACCAACCACCTCGACAGCGCCGGGCGCGCCTGGCTGTATCAGCAGCTGGATCAGTGGCACGGCGGGCTGCTGATCGCCAGCCATGACCGGCAGCTGCTGGGGCGTATGGAGCGCATCGTCGAACTGACGCCCGGCGCGCTGCGCAGCTACGGCGGCAACTACGACGACTACCGGCGCCAGCGCGACACGGAGCTGCAGGCGGCGCGCGCCGATCTGGAACATGCGCGCGAGGAGCGCCGCCGCACCCGGGCCCGTCAGCAGAAAGAGCACGACATGAGCCAGCGGCGCTCGGCGCAAACGCTGCGCGTCGTCGATACGCTGAACATCGCCTCCTTCGAACGGGTGGCCTACAAATCGGCGGCGAAGGAGAGCCTCGGCACGCTGCGCAAACAGCATCAGGATCAGCGCGCCAGCCTCGATGCGGCGGTGCGCGAGGCCTATCAGAGGGTGGAGGACGAGCAACCGGTGTTGCTGGCACTGCCGGGCAGCGAAGTGAGCGCGAACAAGCAGGTGCTGGTGCTCGAGCAGCTGCAGCTGCCGTTCGTCAGCGCGCCGCCGCTGGATCTGCGTATCGACGGCCCGATGCGCGTGGCGTTGACCGGCCCCAACGGCTGCGGCAAATCCACCTTGCTGAAAACCGTTCTCGGTCAGCTGACGGCGCTTTCCGGCCATTGTCATTGCCCGCTGTCGACGGCCTACCTCGATCAAACTCTGTCGCAGCTCGACCCGAGCCTATCGGTGATGGACCATCTGGGGCTGCAGGATTCGCCGCTGGCGGAAGGCGCGTTGCGCACCCGGCTGGCGCAGCTGCAGCTTGGCGCGGATCGCATCGCGCTGCCGCTGGGCTCGCTGAGCGGCGGCGAACGGCTCAAGGCGGCGCTGGCCTGCGCGCTGTGGCGGCGACAACCGGCGCAGCTGCTGTTGCTGGACGAACCGACCAACCACCTGGATCTGGCGTCGTCGCTGGCGATCGAAACTGCCCTGGCGGATTTCCCCGGCGCGATGTTGGTGGTATCGCACGACGAAGACTTCCTGCAGGCGCTGCGGCCGACGCACCGCCTGAACCGGCAGGCGGACGGCTGGCGGCTTCAGGCCTGGTAACGCGCAAAGGCGGCCCTAGGGGGCCGCCTTTTTCATCTAGGGGCGTTAATGCAGGCCAACAGTTGGGTGAAGGCTGCGGCCATCTGCTCTTCCGGTACGCAGGCAAACCCCATCAGCAGGCCGCGCCGGCGGTTGGGCAGCATGTAGTAGCGCGACAGCGGCCTCACCAGCACCCCCTGCGCGCCGGCGGCGGCGGCGATCGCCACGTCGTCGGCCTCGTCCGGCAGGTTGAGGATCAGGTGCAATCCGGCGTTGCTGTTGAATTCGCTGAGCGCCTGTTTGCCGAGGTGCTGTTCGATCAATCCGGTCAGGAAGGCGCGCCGCCGGGCGTACAGCAACCGCATGCGGCGGATATGCGCGGTGTAGTGTCCTGCCTGAATAAACTCCGCCAGCGCGCTCTGGATCAGCAGGTGCCCGCCGCGGTACAGCTCGGCGTGGGCGGTTTTCAGCGCCTGCACCAGCGGCGGCGGCAACACCACATAGCCGAGGCGCAGCGCCGGGTAGAGCGTTTTGCTGAAGGTGCCGATGTAAATCACCGGCGCGTCGGCCTCCAGCCCTTGCAGCGCCGGGATCGGTTGGCCGGAAAAGCGGAATTCGCTGTCGTAGTCGTCCTCGACGATCCAGCCGCCGGCGTTGCGCGCCAGCGCCAGCAGCCGTTGGCGGCGCGCCAGGCTCATCACCGAGCCGAGCGGATACTGGTGCGACGGGGTCACGAAGATCAGCCGCGGTGGGTTGGTCGGCTGCTCCGGCGGTACCAGCCCGGCTTCGTCCACCGCCAGCGGGCAGATGTTCAGCGCATTGATGCGCAGGATATTGCGGATCCCCCAATAGCCCGGCTCTTCGATCCAGGCGTCATCCCCCGGATTGCACAGCATGCGCGTCACCAGATCGATCGCCTGATGGATGCCCTCGGTGATCAGGATCTGTTCCGGCGAACAGCGCACCGAGCGCGCCACCCGTAAATACTCCACCAGCGCATGCTGCAGCTCCGGGCTACCGCCCTGATTGCTGTAGGTCAGCCGCTGCGGCGCCGGGCGGCGGCTGAGGCGCGCCTGGATCTTGCTGAACAGCTGATGGGGAAAGGCGTTGACGTCAGGCACGCCGGGAATGAACGCCCCCCACTGTTTGGGGCTGGCGCTGGCGTGGTGCAGCAGCGTGGCGCCGCGCTCCGACAGGTCGACGCGCCGCGGTTGCCCGCTGCCGTCCGCCGGGGCGCCGCCGGTGGACAGGCAGCTGTCCGGCACCGTGTCGGCGACGAAGGTGCCGCTGCCGGCGCGCGCCGACACGTAGCCTTCCGCCAGCAGTTGTTCATAAACGGTTAACACGGTGTTGCGGGACAGGCTGAGCTCCTGCGCCAGATCGCGCGAGGCGGGCAGGCGACTGGAGGGCGGCAGGCTGCCGTCGAGAATGCTGGTGCGGATCGCGTTGTAAAGCCGCTTGTGCAGCTTGTCATCGGGCTGTTCGCCGAGGCGCTGCAGCAACAGATCACCACTCAATGAGCGCAATTGGATCCCTCAATTATTCGTAACTGGCACTCGATTATAGGGCCACATCCTGTGTAAATAAACGGCATTGTTTCACGAATGTGAACGAAACGTGTAACTGGCACCGACCGGAGAGAACAGCATGAAAAACGCAGAATTGAACCAACGCCGTCAGGACGCCACCCCGCGCGGAGTGGGCGTGATGTGTGGTTTTTACGCCGAGCGCGCAGAGAACGCCACGCTGTGGGATGTGGAAGGCAAAGAAGTGATCGATTTCGCCTCGGGGATCGCCGTGCTGAACACCGGCCACCGCCACCCGAAGGTGATCGCCGCGATTGAAAAGCAGCTGCAGGCTTTCACCCACACCGCCTATCAGATCGTTCCTTACGAAAGCTATGTCTCGTTGGCGGAGCGCATCAACCAGCGCGCGCCGATCGCCGGCCCGTGTAAAACCGCCTTCTTCACCACCGGCGCGGAAGCGGTGGAAAACGCGGTGAAGATCGCCCGCGCTTACACCGGCCGCCCGGGGTTGATCACCTTCGGCGGCGGTTTCCACGGCCGCACCTATATGACCATGGCGCTGACCGGCAAAGTGGCGCCTTACAAACTGGGCTTTGGCCCATTCCCCGGCTCGGTGTTCCACGGCCAGTACCCGAATGCGCTGTACGGCGTGACCACCGAAGACGCGATGAACAGCCTGGATCGCCTGTTTAAAGCGGATATCGATCCCAAGCAGGTGGCGGCGATCGTGCTGGAGCCGGTGCAGGGAGAAGGCGGCTTCAACGTGGCGCCGGCCGAATTCATGCTGGCGCTGCGCACGCTGTGCGACCAGCATGGCATCCTGCTGATCGCCGACGAAGTGCAGACCGGCTTCGCCCGTACCGGCAAGCTGTTCGCCATGGAGCACTACAGCGTTAAACCGGATCTGATCACCATGGCGAAAAGCCTGGCGGGCGGCATGCCGCTGTCGGCGGTGGCGGGCCGCGCCGAGGTAATGGACGCGCCGGCGCCGGGCGGGCTGGGCGGTACCTATGCCGGTAACCCGCTGGCGGTGGCTGCGGCGCATGCGGTGCTGGACGTGATCGACGAAGAGCAGCTGTGCCAGCGCGCCCAGCGTTTGGGGCAGCACCTGGTGGAAGTGTTGCAGCAGGCGCGCAAAACCAGCCCGGCGATCGCCGATGTGCGCGCGCAAGGCTCGATGGTGGCGGTGGAGTTCAACGATCCGGCCACCGGCAAACCATCTGCCGATATCACCCGTCAGGTGCAGCAGAAGGCGATGGAAGAAGGGCTGCTGCTGCTGAGCTGCGGCGTGAACGGCAACGTGATTCGCTTCCTGTACCCGCTGACCATCCCGGACGATCAGTTCACCAAGGCGATGGGCATCCTGTCTCGCGCGCTGGCCCACTAAGGAGCGAACGGCATGAAATTGAACAATCCCGAGCTGCTGCGCAGCCAGTGTCTGATCAACGGTGAATGGTGCGATGCCCTGAGCGGCAAGCGAGAAGCGGTGATCAACCCGGCCACCGGCGCCGAACTGGCCAGCATTCCGCTGGTCAGCGAAGAGGAAACCCAGCAGGCGATCGCGGCGGCGCAGCGGGCGCAAAACGAGTGGAAACAGCTGACCGCCAAGCAGCGTTCCGCGCTGCTGTTGGCCTGGGCCGACAAGGTGCTGGCCGCGCAGGAAGATCTGGCGCAGCTGATGACCGCCGAGCAGGGCAAATCGCTGGCGGAAGCGCGCGGCGAAGTGGCGTACGCCGCGTCGTTCATCACCTGGTTCGCCGAAGAGGCCAAGCGGGTGGACGGTGCGGTATTGCAGGCGCCGCAGGCTTCGCAGCGCCTGGTGGTGGTGAAGCAGCCGATCGGCGTGTGCGCGGCCATCACCCCGTGGAATTTCCCGGCGGCGATGATCACCCGCAAGGTGGCGCCGGCGCTGGCGGCGGGTTGCGCCATCATCGTCAAACCGGCTGAGCAAACGCCGTTGACCGCGTTGGCGCTGGCCAAACTGGCGCAGGACGCCGGTATTCCCGCCGGCGTTTTGCAGGTGGTGACCGGGGAAGCGGCGCAGGTGGGCAAGGTGCTGTGCGACAGCCCAGTGGTGCGCAAGCTGAGCTTTACCGGTTCGACCGAGGTCGGCCGCATCCTGATGGCGCAGTGCGCGCCGAGCATCAAGAAACTGTCGCTGGAGCTGGGCGGCAACGCGCCGGTCATCGTGTTCGACGACGCCAATTTGGACGCGGCGGTGGCGGGCATCATGGCCTCCAAGTTCCGCAACAGCGGCCAGACCTGCGTGTGCGCTAACCGCATCTACGTGCAGGACGGCATTTACGAGCGGCTGGCGGAAAAGCTGGTGGCGGCGGTCGAGCAGCTGAAAGTCGGCGACGGCAGCCAGGAAGGCACCACCCAGGGGCCGCTGATCGACAGCGATGCGGTGGCGAAGGTGCAGAGCCATATCGACGACGCGTTGATCAAAGGGGCGCAGATCGCCACCGGCGGCCAGCCGCACGCGCTGGGCGGCACTTTCTTCCAGCCGACGGTGGTGACCGGCGTAACGCAGAAGATGCGCTTTGCCAAAGAAGAGACCTTCGGGCCGGTGGCGCCGCTGTTCCGCTTCCATGACGAGGCGGAGGCCATCGCCATGGCCAACGACACCGAATTTGGCCTGGCCGCCTACCTGTTCACGCAGAACGCCGCGCGCCAGTGGCGCGTGCCGGAGGCACTGGAGTACGGCATGGTCGGCATCAACACCGGGCTGATTTCCAACGAAGTGGCGCCGTTCGGCGGCGTGAAGCAGTCAGGGCTCGGGCGTGAAGGATCGCGCTACGGGATAGAAGAATATCTGGAGCTGAAATACCTGTGTATCGATGTGAGCTGTTGAGCGTCAGGACGTTAACCCATCCCGGCGGCCAGCGTCGCCGGGCGATAAAGGATGATGCATGTCTGATAATATCTCTGTTTCTCCGGCGCTTGCCGCCGGGGTGCGAGCACCTGCACCCGCCAAATCGTTAAGCTTCCTCGAAGGGGTGGCGATGATCGTCGGCACCAACATCGGCGCCGGGGTGCTCTCCATCGCCTACGCCTCCAGCAAGGCCGGTTTCCTGCCGCTGCTGTTCTGGCTGGTGCTGGTGGGGAGCCTGACCACCATCACTATGCTGTACGTCGCCGAATCCACGCTGCGCACTCGCGCGCATCTGCAGCTGAGCGGGCTGGCGAAGCGCTACGTCGGCGGCCTGGGCGCCTGGCTGATGTTCGCTTCGGTGTGCGTCAACAGCGTCGGGGCGCTTACCGCCTACATGACCGGCAGCGGCAAGCTGCTGCAATCGCTGTTCGGCATCTCGCCGGCGCTGGGCAGCTTGCTGTTCTTCGTGCCCGCCGCCGGCGTGCTGTACCTCGGTTTGAAAGCGATCGGCCGCGGCGAGAAGTTCATCAGCATCGGCATGGTGGTGATGTTGACCGCGCTGGTGGCGGCAACGCTGCTGAAAGACACCACCCAGATGCGCAACCTGCTGGACGGTGACTGGCGCTATATGGTGCCGGTTTTCAACGTGGTGGTGTTCTGCTTCTCGGCGCAGTACATCGTGCCGGAAATGGCGCGCGGCTTTGCCGACAAGCCGGAGCAACTGCCGAAGGCGATCATCGTCGGTATGGTGGTGACCTTCATTTTGCTGGCGGCGGTGCCGATGTCGGTGATCGCGCTCAGCGGGCTGGGTGACATCTCCGACGTGGCCACCATCTCCTGGGGCCAGGCGCTGGGGCAGTGGGCGTTCTTCTCCGCCAACATCTTCGCGCTGTGTGCGATGCTGACCTCGTACTGGGGATTGGGCGGCAGCTTCCTGACCAATATTTTCGACAAGTTTCGGCTGGGCAACGACGAGCTGCCGCTGCGCCGCTTCGGTGTGCTGCTGCTGGTGGTAGTGCCGCCGTTCGTGCTGGCCTACAGCGGGCTGGTGTCGTTCGTCAACGCGCTCTACTTCGCCGGGGTGTTCAGCGGGGTGATCCTGTCGATCATGCCGATGCTGATCCTGCGCGGCGCGCGGAAACATGGCGACCAGACCCCGCGCTGGCAGTGCAACTGGATCACGCACCCGCTGCTGCAGGTCAGCATTGTGCTGCTGTACCTGGCCAGCGCGGTGTACGCCATCGCTTCATTGTTAGGCTATCTGCCCTCTGGATGGTGATTTGCCTTCCCTCAAGCAGTGATGTTGTTTCTCGGCATTGAGAACGGCGGCGTCGTGGCCGCCGATTTTTTTCTCAGGCGCGCCGTTTTTCCGATAACGCCAGCCACGCCTGTACCGACGGACGCTGCCACTGCTTGTGCGCATAGTGGCGCACGCGCTCCGGCACCGGATCGCCGTGCATCACCAGCCGGTTGAGCATCAGCGCCAGATCGGTGTCGGCGATGCACCACTCCCTGAACAGATTGTCCTGCCCGTGGCTCAGCAGTTTTTCCACGGCGGCGATCAGCTTGCGCGCGGCCTCCTGCGCGGCTTCGGACAGCGGCGGGAACTTGCCGTTGTTGAACACCACCTCGGTCGAGCGCTCGGCGCGGATCGGCAGCAGATCGCTGCGCAGCCAGGCCTGGATCTCGCGCGCCTTGGCGCGCAGCTTCACGTCGCGCGGATAAACGGCGTGGGCCGGGTGGATGTCTTCCAGGTATTCGGCGATCGCCGAAGACTCCGAGAGTTGAAACTCGCCGATCGCCAGCGTCGGCACCCGGCGGGTGAGCGACAGCGCCGCGTAGGCCGCCTCTTTGTTCTCTTCTTTCGCCAGATCCACCGGCTTCACGGTGAACGGAATGCCTTTTTCCGTCAGCACGACAAAGGCGGACATGGCGTACGGGCTGAAAAATTCACTGTCGGTATAAAGCTCGGTGATCGGTTGAGACATCGGCGGTTCCTCGGGGTTAAGGGGGGAACATTCATCATTGTCGAGGGGAGGCTAAAAATCAATCTGTTAGCAAAAAGTTCTTGGGCGGCGCGGTTTCCGGTGCCGTGAGCTCCTTCAGGATGATGTGATATATTTGTTGCCAACACGTGAATTGAGCCGTATTGGGTAACATGAAGACGCAGTGGATAGAACGAGTAAAAGTGGGATGCGCGCGCCTGTGGCCGCACCCGCTGGCGGTGGGCAAGCGAGAGATGCTGATTTCCAGCGTCGGCGCCGGTTTGGGGCTGATGCTCGCCGGCTGGATCAGCCACTTTATTTTGGGCGAGGTGAACCTGTGGTTTATCGCGCCGATGGGCGCCTCGGCGGTGCTGCTGTTCGGCGTGCCCAACAGCCCGCTGGCGCAGCCCTGGTCGATCGTCGGCGGCAATGCGCTGGCGGCGACGGTGGGTGTCTGCGCCGGTCTGCTGATCCCCGATCCGGGCCTGGCCTGCGGCGTTGCGGCGGCGGTGGCCATCGGCCTGATGTTCAAGCTGCGCTGCCTGCATCCCCCGGGTGGCGCGGTGGCGCTGACCGCCATCCTCGGCGGCCCCGGCATTCACCAGATGGGCTACCACTTCGTGCTGTACCCGGTGCTGCTGAACTCGGTGCTGCTGGCGGCGCTGGCCATTCTGTTCAATAACCTGGCCGGGCGACGCTACCCGCACGCGCTGGCGCCGGCGGAGGCCAAACCGGCCAATCTGCCGATCGATGCCGTTTCCATCACCCGCGCCGATCTGCACGAGGCGCTGATGGAGGGGGATCTGTTCGATATTGACGAGGACGATCTGCAGGAGATCCTGCTGCGCGCCGAGCAGCTGGCGCATCAGCGGCAAAGCAAGACCGCCTGATCAGACCAGCGTTTTGCGGTAAAACACCACCCGCTCCGTTTCGGCAAAGCCCAGCGCCGCATGCAGGCGCTGGGAGTCCAGATTGGCGATGTCGGTATCCGACGCCAGCTCGCTGCACCCCTGCTGCTTCGCCCACTCCTGCACCTGTGCGATTAAGCGCGCGGCCCAGCCCTGGCGGCGGGCGCCCTCGACGGTATAAATCCCTTCCAAAAACGCCACCGGCGACGATTCGCAGCCGTTGACGTAATCGTAGCGCAGCGCGACCTCGGCAAAGCCAACGAAAGCGCCGTCCAGCCCCCGCGCCATAAACGCGGAGTGGTGCGGTGAAGCCAGTATCTCGCGCATTTCCGCGCGGTGATCTTCAGGCGAGCTGGAGGGCCACAGCGCGGTGCGCAGCGCCAGCCAGGCGTCGAGGTTGTCGTGGTCGCAGATGACGATCATGCGGGGCCCTTATGAGTCGGAATAAATCAGGAATGCCGAAAGAGAAGTGTGGCACGGCGGCGGGAAACAAAAAAGTCATTATGGCGGGACTTTCTAAGAGGATGAAAGAGATGTGTTGATATTTTAGGCGAAGTTGGTATAGGGTACGGCCAGCGTGCTTATAAGGGATTGTTATGGATGCGAAAGCCGTAGCTCAAGGAATTCTTGAGGGAATAGAGTCTTTACCAAGGGGCATTGCCTATAGTGCTCGTAGGACATGGCAGGGAGCAGGGCTCGGCGGCCGAGAGCTTAAGCACCGCAATGAAATTGAAACGGAACGATTTATTAAGGTCGTTCGTGCTGGCTATGGTATCGAAACCCCGCTGCGTGAGCTGATAGTGGTGATTATCCGTGACTGCTATCAGCGAATGGATCTGCAAACACAAATTGCGCTAAGCCAAAAATTAAACCATGCAGAGGGTTATCTTACAGGACGTATGGGGACGCAGTTCATTCTGGTTCAGCAAATCACACACCATATTTTGAAAAAGGTTATCGGCAGCACACTTTTCAAATGAGTATTCAAAGGTGTCACCATTGCTGGGCTAAACATCATTATTTTACAAGGAATTATTGAACAGGCCGCCGTTTCTTCGCGTCGTTTGCGGGAACAATATCCCTCAACGTACCATAAGCTCACGCCACGAAATTTGGACATGATCTACTTTCTGGCGGAGGAGTATCTTGAACCCTTTGTTGCCTATACCAGCAAATCGAAAATGTTCTGTGAAGGTGTGAATCATGAGCTATCTAAAGTCTTGGGGCAGTAAGCTCGGTAAAGGATTGTCGCACCTTGTGGAAGCGATTTTGGGCGGGATATTTTCTGTCGCTGCGTTTGGCTCACTGTTCTGGTTCGACGAATGGTGGCAACGAATTCTGAGCGCGGTAATATTCCTGTTGCTGGTGTTTGTCACTATTGCTTTGTGTAGCCTTGTGAGAGGCGAGCGATAGCGGATAGATCAATCAAAAGCCAGCGGTTGGATTTTAACTAATGATCAAGTGATGATGACTTCCTATCGTTAAGTAATAAAATCAATGAACTGGCTAAAATCCTTTCTTGTGAAGTTCGTTAAATTTGTTGGCCGGCAAACTGCTGACTTGGCTGAGTCCATAGTCATTGGCCTGTTCTCTATAGCGGCATTTGTTGCCTTGTTCTGGTTTGATGAGTGGTGGAAATCTATCGCTGTGGCTGTCGCGATCTTCTTTGCCGGCTTCCTGGTGAGCCTGGCTATAGGCTGGTTAAGAGGGGAAAGATAGCTGAGGGGGCCGGCATTACCGCCGCCATTTTGCCGCCACTGCGAGCAAAAAATAAAAAAGCCACTTCGAGAAAAGTGGCTTTTTTATATGATTTTAAAGCTAAAATTTGGTGGCCCCTGTTGGGTTTGAACCAACGACCAAGCGATTATGAGTCGCCTGCTCTAACCACTGAGCTAAGGGGCCAAGCCGCGAGATTATAGGGAATCCTTAAGCGGCGGTCTACAGTTACCCGCCCGTATGTTGCTTTTCTGCACAGTTCTAGCCTGTTGTAATTGCTGGCGGATTTTGCGATAACCGCAGTAAATCCCTGCAATGGACTCACAATACTCATGGAACTTCTGGCGCCTGGCCTGCGGGTGGTGTTTTGCGGCATCAACCCCGGCCTTTCTTCCGCCCATCAGGGCTACCCTTTCGCCAACGGCAGCAACCGCTTCTGGAAGGTGATCCATCAGGCCGGCTTTACCGAGAGCCAGTTGGCACCGGAGCAGTGGCAGCAGCTGAAGGATAACGGCTGCGGCATTACCGCGCTGGTGGCGCGCCCGACGGTGGCGGCCAGCGAGCTGTCGCGCGACGAGCTGCGCAGCGGTGGCGAGGTGCTGCAAGAGAAAATCCTGCGCTATCAGCCGCGCGCGCTGGCGATTTTGGGCAAGCAGGCGTTCGCCACCGCCTTCGGGGTGAAAAACGCGCCCTGGGGCAAGCAGGCGCTGACGCTGGGGGAAACCGAGGTGTGGGTATTGCCTAACCCCAGCGGATTGAACCGCGCCACGCTGGAGCAGCTTACCGCCAGCTATCGCGAGCTGTTCCTGGCGTTGCAATGATGTGGCGGGGCGTATTCAGGGCATAAAAAAACCCCGGCAGGCCGGGGTTTTTGTTTTTGGTGCGGCAGCCGGACTTAGTCGTCCAGGAAGCTGCGCAGCACTTCGGAGCGGCTTGGGTGACGCAGCTTACGCAGCGCCTTGGCTTCGATCTGACGAATACGCTCACGGGTAACGTCAAACTGCTTGCCTACCTCTTCCAGCGTGTGATCGGTGTTCATGTCGATGCCGAAACGCATGCGCAGCACTTTCGCTTCGCGCGCGGTCAGGCCGGCCAGCACATCGTGGGTGGCGGAACGCAGGCTTTCCGAGGTCGCGGAGTCCAGCGGCAGCTCGAGGGTGGTATCCTCGATGAAGTCGCCCAGATGCGAATCTTCGTCGTCGCCGATCGGCGTTTCCATCGAGATTGGCTCTTTGGCGATCTTCAGCACCTTGCGGATCTTGTCTTCCGGCATCAGCATGCGCTCGGCCAGCTCTTCCGGCGTCGGCTCGCGGCCCATCTCTTGCAGCATCTGGCGCGAAATACGGTTGAGCTTGTTGATGGTCTCAATCATATGCACCGGAATACGGATGGTGCGCGCCTGGTCGGCGATGGAGCGGGTGATAGCCTGACGGATCCACCAGGTGGCGTACGTCGAGAACTTGTAGCCGCGGCGGTATTCGAACTTGTCTACCGCTTTCATCAGGCCGATGTTGCCTTCCTGGATCAGATCCAGGAACTGCAGGCCGCGGTTGGTGTATTTCTTGGCGATAGAAATAACCAGACGCAGGTTGGCCTCAACCATCTCTTTCTTCGCGCGGCGGGCTTTCGCTTCACCGATCGACATGCGACGGTTGATGTCTTTGACCTGCTCAATGGTCAGGCCGGTTTCTTCTTCGATCTGACGCAGTTTCTGCAGGCTGCGCTGCACGTCTTCAGCCACGTCTTTCAGCTTTTCCGACCATGGCTTGGCCATCGCCAGCGCGGCTTCGAACCAGGAATCGCTGGTTTCGTTGCCGGCGAACAGGGTGACGAAGTTTTTCTTCGGCATTTTGCACTGTTCAACGCACAGCTTCATGATGATGCGTTCCTGGGTGCGAACGCGGTCCATCATGGTGCGCATGCTGTTGACCAGGAAGTCGAACTGCTTCGGCACCAGGCGGAACTGCTTGAACACTTCAGACAGCTTCAGGATCTCGTCCGCAGCGCTGGCGTGGCTGCGGCCGTTCTTCTTGATCACCAGACGCGTCGCTTCATACTGATCGCGCAGCTCGGCGAACTTCTGACGCGCCAGCTCAGGATCGATGCTGTTGTCGTCTTCGGTATCGTCGTCTTCAGCATCCTCATCTTCGTCGTCGTCGTCTTGCTCTTCGCTCGACAGTTCAGAACCGATGTGGGTGGCGGTTGGGGCGATGTCCTCTTCCGCGTTAGGATCGACGAAGCCGGTGATCAGATCGGACAGGCGCGCTTCGCCCGCTTCGACGCGATCGTACTGCTCAAGCAGGTAGGTAATGGCTTCCGGGTATTCGGCAACCGAGCACTGAACCTGGTTGATGCCGTCTTCGATGCGCTTGGCGATGTCGATTTCACCTTCGCGCGTCAGCAGTTCGACGGTACCCATTTCGCGCATGTACATGCGCACCGGGTCGGTGGTGCGGCCGATTTCGGATTCCACGCTGGACAGAACCTGTGCGGCGGCTTCTTCCGCATCTTCGTCCGTGCTGTTCGAGTTTTCGGCGAGCAGCAGGTCATCGGCGTCCGGTGCTTCTTCCATCACCTGGATGCCCATGTCGTTAATCATCTGGATGATGTCTTCGATCTGATCGGAGTCGACGATATCTTCCGGCAGATGGTCATTGACCTCAGCATAGGTCAGATAGCCTTGCTCCTTACCACGGGTGACAAGTAGCTTCAGCTGTGACTGCGGGTTTTGCTCCATAAGACGGTATCCACACTTCAGAGTATTTAGGTTGGTGTCGGTCGGCGAAACCGCCAACAATAGCATTTGGGGCGTTTTCGTTATCGCCGCGGCCCACTATGGCGGCACTGTGCAGGGCTCTGCCCTCGCAATTATCGGCACTTAAGCCGTTTGGTATTCAGTTTTTCTTCGCTAAAACCTGGTTGAGAGAACGGACTTCTTCACGTTCCTCCGGGCTCAGGCCGCGCGTTCTGGCCTGGGCGATCAGCGTTTCCAGCCGTTGCTCGAGCACCGAGTCGTACAGGCTGGCCAACGTATCCAAAAAGGTCTGTTCGACCATGTCCTCAACGATCATATGGTTCCATGTCGCCAAGGTTTCAAGCTGCTGGCTGAATTTGTTGTCGCGATACAGCTCCAGCAATTGCCCGGTTGTCAGGCCCGGCTGCGCCAAACAGGTCTGCACCAGTTCGACGAACAGCGGCAATCCCGCCTGTTTGGTCTGCTCCAGCCCTTCAAGCGAAGGGATAAGTGTAGCCAACTGCGGATTTTGCACCAGTAACCCTATCAGTATACGCATGGTTGTGCGTTTTAGCTGGGGCGCCTGATAAGGATTCGCATTTTCCGCCTGCTTGGGCATCAGCTTGTCGAGCTGGCTGTCGTCCAGCAGCCCCAGCTTGTTGCCGAGCTCCTGGCGCAGGTACAAGCGCAACGTTTCGCCCGGCACCTGAGTAATCAGCGGCAGCGCCAGCGTGCTCAGCTTGGCGCGCCCGTCCGGGCTGCTCAGATCCACCTGCGGCAGCAGGCTTTCGAACAGGAACGTGGACAGCGGCTGCGCCTGCTCCATTCGCTGTTCGAAGGCTTCTTTGCCTTCTTTGCGCACCAGGGTGTCCGGATCTTCGCCGTCGGGCAAAAACATGAACCGCAGCTGGCGCCCGTCGTTCAGGTACGGCAGCGCGGTTTCCAGCGCCCGCCATGCCGCCTCGCGGCCGGCGCGGTCGCCGTCGTAACAGCAGACGACGTTGTCGGTGGCGCGGAACAGCAGCTGAATGTGTTCAGCCGTCGTCGAGGTTCCGAGCGAGGCGACGGCATAATCGATGCCGAATTGCGCCAACGCCACCACGTCCATATACCCTTCCACCACCAGCAGCCGCTGGAGGGTAGGGTGATTCTGCTGTGCTTCATACAGACCGTACAGCTGGCGGCCCTTATGGAAAACTTCGGTTTCCGGCGAGTTCAGGTACTTCGGCATACCGTCACCCAATACGCGGCCGCCGAAGGCGATCACACGCCCACGCTTGTCGCGGATGGGGAACATCACCCGTTCGCGGAAACGGTCGTACGAACGCCCCTGATCGTTAGTCACCAGCATGCCGGCATCGTTCAATGCGCGGCGCGAGTCGGCATCGCGGCCGAAACGCTTCAGGGCGTTGTCCCATCCCGCCGGCGCGAAGCCGATGGCGAAATGGCGAATAACGTCGTCACTTAATCCGCGCTGCTGCAAATAGCTGCGCGCCGGCGCTCCGGAGGACTGCTGCAGTGACTGTTGATAGAACGCGCTGAGCTGCTCCATCAGTTGGTACAGGCTCTGGCGCTGATGGCGTTCGATCTGGGTTGGCCCGGTGCCCGCTTCGTAAGGCACTTCCAGCCCGTGCATGGTCGCCAGCTCTTCGATGGTTTCGACAAACTCGAGTCGGTCGTAATTCATCAAAAAATCGACGGCGTTGCCGTGCGCACCACACCCAAAACAGTGATAAAACTGCTTTTCGCCATTAACGGTAAAGGAAGGCGTCTTTTCGTGGTGGAACGGACAGCACGCGTGGTAGTTCTTGCCTTGCTTCTTGAGCTTCACGCGAGCGTCGATCAGGTCGACGATGTCGGTGCGAGCCAGCAAGTCATTGATAAATACGCGCGGAATTCGTCCAGCCATAAGCCCTTACTTCATTAGCCTATAAACGAGAACAAGCCGCGCATTCCTTTCGGAAAGCACGGCCTTCGTATGCAACTACTCGGTCTGCGCGATTTTGAAAATCAGAAATTCACGCGGTGGGGTTGCCCCCGAAGAATTAATACAGACGAGTGCGGCGTGCGTTTTCGCGAGCCAGTTTCTTCGCGTGACGTTTCACAGCAGAAGCTTTAGCGCGTTTACGTTCGGTAGTTGGTTTTTCATAAAACTCACGACGACGAACTTCAGCTAAAACACCCGCTTTTTCGCAAGAGCGTTTGAAACGACGCAGAGCAACGTCAAATGGCTCGTTTTCACGTACTTTAATTACCGGCATGTGCCTCTCACCTCAATAAAATTCGGTTTGTTGCTGGCCAAGCGCCAGCCTTTTCAAAATGGTGCGGAATTTTACTCCAATGGATGCTGCTTTGTAAAGCATCACCGCAAATTGAAACCCGCGTCGCTCTGCCGCAACGTGCGCAATTTTGCACCGGGCGCTGATTATAGACTAATCAGAAAAAAATGCTCGTGTTTAATCGCCCGGGCATTTTCTGGATGAATCATCGACATAGGTGCGAGCCGGTGACAAGATGCGCGGCACCGGCGGTAAATGCGGCGGAATGTGGTAGACTGGCGGCCGCACGTGAATGATGGGAAATGTAATGCGAGTACTGGGTATAGAAACGTCCTGCGATGAAACCGGAATTGCAGTGTATGACGATCAAACCGGTTTGTTGGCCAACCAATTATACAGCCAGGTGAAGCTGCACGCCGACTACGGCGGCGTGGTGCCGGAACTGGCCTCCCGCGATCACGTGCGCAAAACCGTGCCGCTGATTCAGGCGGCGCTGAAAGAGGCCAACCTGACCCCGGCCGACATCGACGGCGTGGCCTACACCGCCGGGCCGGGCCTGGTGGGGGCGCTGCTGGTCGGTGCTACCGTGGGGCGCGCGCTGGCGTTTGCCTGGAACGTGCCGGCGGTGCCGGTGCACCATATGGAAGGCCACCTGCTGGCGCCGATGCTGGAAGACAACCCGCCGGCGTTCCCGTTCGTCGCGCTGCTGGTCTCCGGCGGCCATACTCAGCTGATTAGCGTCACCGGCATCGGTGAGTATGAACTGCTGGGCGAATCGATCGATGATGCCGCCGGCGAAGCGTTCGACAAAACCGCCAAGCTGCTCGGCCTGGATTACCCCGGCGGGCCGATGCTGTCGAAGATGGCGCAGCAGGGCACGGAGGGGCGTTTCACCTTCCCGCGGCCGATGACCGATCGTCCGGGCCTGGACTTCAGCTTCTCCGGGCTGAAAACCTTCGCCGCCAACACCATTCGCTCCAACGGCAACGACGATCAGACGCGTGCCGACATCGCCCGCGCCTTCGAGGATGCGGTGGTGGATACGCTGGCAATCAAGTGCAAACGCGCGTTGGAGCAGACCGGTTTTAAACGCCTGGTGATGGCCGGCGGCGTGAGCGCCAACCGCACGTTGCGCGCCAAGCTGGCGGAGATGATGCACAAGCGCGGTGGGGAAGTATTCTATGCCCGCCCGGAATTTTGCACCGACAACGGCGCGATGATCGCCTATGCCGGCATGGTGCGCCTGAAGAGCGGCGCCAACCCGGAGCTGAGCGTTTCGGTGCGGCCGCGCTGGCCGCTGGCGGAACTGCCTGCGGTATAAAGCAAAGGGCCGGATAATCCGGCCCTTCTGTTATTCGTCTTTCGGCTGGTCGCCGTTATCCGCATTCGCCTGGTTTTTCTTCTTGCGGAACTTGCCCCAGATCTTACCTTCCTGGCCGCGCCACAGGCGCTGAATATTGTCGTGATGCCGCATCAGGATCAGGCAGGAGAGCATCGCCACCGGGAAGGTGAACTGCGGTTTGAACCACCAGACGTAGAACGGGGCGATCAGCGCGCTGACGATGGCGCCGAGCGAAGAGTAGCCGCTGAGCAGCACCGTCAGCAGCCAGGTGCCGGTCATCAGGCCGGTCAGATCCCAGCCGATAGGCGCGATGGCGCCAAACGCCGTCGCTACGCCCTTACCGCCGCGGAAGTGGAAGAACACCGGATAGATGTGCCCCAGGCAGGCGGCGATCGCCGTCAGGCCGAGGTACAGCGGCGGCACATCGAGTTTGTAGGCCAGCCAGACCGGCAACATCCCTTTCAGAATATCGAATACCAGCACCGCCGCTGCCGCCAGCCGGCCGCCGATGCGCAGGACGTTGGTCGCCCCGGGATTTCCTGAGCCATGTTCACGCGGATCCGGCAGCCTGGCGATCCGGCAAACCAGGATCGCGCTGGAAATCGAGCCGCACAGATACGCGAAGATAATCATGCCAAGCGCGGTAGCACTCATAACGCGGTTCCGTTTAATAATGGTCGTTTTACTCGCAACATCTATGGATAATACGCACATTCCGCTGGAAGTGGTATCCGGCAAGGCCAAAAACAGAGAATGACGTGATGGATATCGTATTTATTGAAGAGCTTACCGTAATTACCACCATTGGCGTTTATGAGTGGGAACAGGGCATTCGTCAGAAGCTGGTGTTCGATATCGAAATGGGCTGGGATAACCGGCCGGCCGCCGCCAGCGACGACGTAACTGACTGTCTGAGCTATGCCGACGTCAGCGACGCCGTGATCCAGCACGTGGAGTCGAACCGTTTTGCGCTGGTGGAGCGAGTGGCAGAGGAAATATCTGAAATTTTGCTTCAGCGCTTCAATTCCCCCTGGGTCCGTATTAAGGTCAGCAAACCGGGCGCTGTAGCACATGCCAGTCGGGTCGGCGTGATCATTGAGCGCGGCACTCGTCCCGCATGATTTTATGTCATCTGCTTGCAACGAAAGACCGTTAAGCTGGTCTTAATCCTGAGAATTGTTTTAGCGGCACTGTCTTTAAGCATTGCCGCTTTTTTATGTGATAGCCGTTATTTTATGGGGTGAGCGAAGCACATGGCAGACATGCATTCACTGTTTATTGCGTTTGTTCTTGGGGTTGTTGAGGGATTAACCGAATTTCTGCCGGTTTCTTCCACCGGGCATATGATCATCGTCGGCGAGTGGCTGGGCTTTACCGGCGACAAAGCCAAAACCTTTGAAGTCATTATCCAGCTGGGGTCGATCCTGGCCGTCGTCGTGATGTTCTGGCGCCGGCTGTTCGGCCTGATCGGCATCCATTTCGGCGGCAAGCCGGTGGAGCACGAGGGCAAAACCAGTGGCCAGCTGAAGCTGGGGCACATCCTGTTGGCGATGATCCCGGCGGTGGTGCTGGGCCTGGCCTTCCATGATTTCATCAAGTCGCTGTTCGCGCCGAAAAACGTGATGTACGCGTTGGTGGTCGGCGGCCTGCTGCTGTTGGCGGCGGAATGGCTAAAGCCGAAGAAACCGAGCGCGGAAGGGCTGGATGACATCACCTACCGCCAGGCGTTCATGATCGGCTGCTTCCAGTGCCTGGCGCTGTGGCCGGGCTTCTCCCGTTCGGGTTCCACTATCGCCGGCGGCATGCTGGTGGGCGTGAACCGCTATGCGGCGTCCGAGTTCTCCTTCATCCTGGCGGTGCCGATGATGATTGGCGCCAGCGGCCTGGATCTGTACAAGAGCCTGCACTTCCTGACCTGGGGCGATCTGCCGATGTTTGCCGTCGGTTTCATTACGGCCTTCGTGGTGGCGCTGATTGCGATCAAGACCTTCCTGTCGCTGATCAAACGCATCTCGTTCGTGCCGTTCGCCATCTACCGCTTTATCGTGGCAGCCGTGGTTTACATGGTATTCCTGTAAGCCCGACGCCAAGAAAAAACCCCGCTCTGCGGGGTTTTTTTATGCCTGATCGTTGATAATCGTTTGGCTGAGTTTCCAGTCGGCCAGCGCCTGCTGGCGGCGGCGTTTGAGCTCGTCGCGGATCGCGGTGCCCTGCAGCCCGCTGGCCACCACTTCTTTGATAGATACCGCGTTCGCCACCTGATACGCCTGGCGCAGATAGTCGCCCTGCGGATAAGGGTTCTCCTCAAAGCCGGTGCGGCCGCGCGCGTCCGCTTCGCTGGTCAGGATCATTTGCTCCAGCCTTTGGGGCTTGCGCCAGACGTCGATGGCGTCGAACAGCTTCAGCAGGGTTTCCGGGCGCAGCTTGTCCACGGTGTGGATCAGGTCATGGTACTCGGCCACCAGCTTGCTCAGATCGCGCACCGGGTTGGGCACCCGCAGCCGCTGGCACAGGGCTTCGACCAGCCGCACGCCCGCCGGGCCGTGGCCGTGGTGATGCGGCCAGAATTCTTTCGGCGTCAATCCTTTGCCGAGGTCATGGCACAGGGTGGCGAAGCGCACGTCCACCTCCGGCGTGAGGCGGGCGGCAATCGCCAGCGCCATCAGCGTGTGCACGCCGGTGTCGATCTCCGGGTGCCACTTGGCGGGGGCCGGTACGCCGAACAGCGCGTCGATTTCCGGGAACAGCACCGCCAGCGCATCGCAGTCGCGCAACACCTGAAAATAGACCTGCGGGCTCTGGCTTTGCAGCGCCTTTTCGGTTTCCTTCCAGACGCGTTCGGCGGTCAGCGCAGCCAGTTCACCGCCGTGCGCCATTTGGCGCATCAGCGCGAGCGTTTCGTCGGCGATGTGAAAACCCAGGTGGGCGAAGCGGGCAGCG
Organism: Serratia sp. HMSC15F11; assembly: GCF_001808215.1. Classification (NCBI taxonomy): domain Bacteria; kingdom Pseudomonadati; phylum Pseudomonadota; class Gammaproteobacteria; order Enterobacterales; family Yersiniaceae; genus Serratia; species Serratia sp. HMSC15F11. The sequence goes on along the minus strand of NZ_KV792486.1, from coordinate 72,338 downwards.
AAGCGGGCCACGCGCAGCACGCGCAGCGGATCTTCGCCGAACGCGTCTGAAACGTGGCGCAGCACGCGCGCTTGCAGATCGGCTACGCCGCCGTAAGGATCAATCAGTTCCCCTTCGGCGGAGCGGGCGATGGCGTTGATGGTCAGATCGCGCCGCAGCAGATCTTCTTCCAGCGTCACGTCCGGCGCGGCATAGCAGGTAAAACCGGTGTACCCCTGGCCGGATTTGCGCTCGGTGCGCGCCAGCGCGTACTCCTCATGAGAATCGGGGTTGAGGAACACCGGGAAATCTTTGCCGACCTGCTGATAGCCCAATGCCAGCAGTTCCGCCGGCGTGGCGCCCACCACCACCCAATCATGATCGACCACCGGAATGTCGAGCAGGCTGTCGCGAACGGCGCCGCCGACCAGATAAATCTGCACTGTTGACTCCTGAATATCGTGTAAGGCTCTGTCTATCAGATTACATGAATTGGCCGCGGGATGTCGGCACCAATGAAAAGGGCGCCCGCAGGCGCCCACACTCAAACTGAACGATACTGAGATCAGTTCATCCAGCGGTTATTGTTCTTGCGGCGCGGGATCAGGTGCGGCAACAGCAGACCCAGCAGCAAACCGACGCCGGCGACGCCGCCGCCGTACATGAACCACTGCAGGATAATGGTGCGCTGCTTGTCGTCGAGCTGCAGGTTAACGGCGTTGACCTTCTTCTGCGCGACCACCAGCTGGTTTTTCAGATCCTGGTTTTCCTTCTGCAGGCTGCTGATGGTGCTGTCGCTGCCCGCGACTTTCTCCTGCATTTCCGAGGTGCGCTGGTTCCAGGTGTTGTCGATGTTGGCCAGCTTGTCGGTCAGGGTTTTCACCTGCTGTTCCAGCTCGGGCACGCGAGTGCGCAGGCTTGGCGTCTGGCTGAGCTGGTCGAGCGGGATCCAGGTGGTGCGGCCTTTCGGATCGCGGATCTGGCCGTAGTTGGTGCTGTCGTTGACGCTCAGCAGGGTGACTTCTTCACCGGCGTTCAGAGTGCCGACAATACGGTACTGATTACCTGGGCCGCTATGGACGTAAGTGCTTAACTCATCGGAGATATAGCGTTTATCTTCGGCATGTGCGGCCCAAGTGATGCTGAAGCTCAGCGCGGCAAGGCAAATCAGGCGTAATTTCTGCATTAGTTCATCGTTTCTGGGTGAATTTATGGAACGATAGTAGAGCGTTCAGTCTGACGACGCAACGCCAAAACCGGAATGAGAACTATCTTACTGTGGCTGATTCTGTGAGTTGCGCAGCGTTTTATAACGTAACAGGTTTTTTCTACAGTTAGCAGGGTTAAGGCGCCGGGAATCGCGGTAAGATAATGGCAACTGTGCGTCATTGGGCAGCATACGGCGGGCCGAACGCGCCGCGCTGAAACCGACGCGAATGCGTAACTTATTGGTGTTAAAGAATTATGACCGTTGAAATTGAACTGAAATTCATCGCCGCGCCGCAAGCGGTGGCCGCTCTGCCACAATGGCTCGCCCCCTGGCCGCATCAGCATTCCGCGCCGCAAAAGCTGACCAACATTTACTTCGAAACGGCCGACAACGTCCTGCGCCGTCACGACATGGGGCTGCGGATTCGCGGTTTCGACGATCGCTATGAGATGACCATCAAAACCGCCGGTAAAGTGGTGGGCGGCCTGCACCAGCGCCCGGAATACAATGTCGCTATCGCCGAACCGCAGCTGGCGTTGGCGCAGTTCCCTGCCGACATCTGGCCGCAGGATTGCGATATCGCGGCGCTGCAGCAGGCGTTGCAGCCGCTGTTCCGTACCGATTTCGTGCGAGAGAAGTGGGTGGTTACTTACGGCCAAAGCGAGATCGAGATTGGTCTGGACCAAGGCGAGGTGCGTGCCGGTGACCTCAGCGAAGCCCTGAGCGAGATAGAGCTGGAGCTGCTGAACGGCAATACTGCCGATCTGCTGGCGTTGGCCGGTGAGCTGGCGGCGCACGGCGGGCTGCGTCAGGGCAGCCTGAGCAAGGCGGCGCGCGGTTACCACCTGGCACAGGGCAATCCGCCGCGCCAGGTGCGCCCGCTGCGGGTGTTGAAGCCGGCGGCGAAGGCGACCGTGGAGCAGGGGATGATCGCCGCCTTCGAGCTGGCGCTGAGCCACTGGCAGTACCACGAAGAGCTGTGGCTGCGCGGTGACGCGCAGGCGCGCGCTTCGGTGATTGAGGCGGTCGGAACGATCCGCCAGGCGCTGGTGATCTTCGGCGGTTTGGTGCCGCGCAAGGCCAGCGCCGATCTGCGCGCCCGCTTGACCGAGCTCGAGCCGCTGTTGGCGGACAAAGCCGCGCAACCAGATACCCTGTGCTACAGCACAGCCTATCTGCAATGTAAGTTGGCGCTCACATCATGGCTGGTGAGCGGCGCCTGGCGGCCGTTTATCGATGCCAAAGCGCAGGCCAAGCTGGACGGTTCTTTCAAACGCTTCAGCGACATCATGCTGGGGCGCAGCGGTGCGGAGCTGAAAGAAGCCTTCAGCCGTACGCTGAACGAAGATGAATATCAGGAACAATTGCCGCGCCTGACGCGTCAGATTTCGGCGCTGGTCCTGCTGTCGGGCGCCTACCCCGACGAGCAGACCGGGCCTTATATCGAGGCCTGGCGCGAGCTGCAGGCAGCGCTGAGCGAGCGCCGCCAGGGTTGGTATGAAGCCAGCCGCAAACAGGCCTTATCGCATGCGCCATTCTGGTTAAACGGCGCGCTTCGTTAATCCAGCCGGCCCGCCAGCCGTGGGCCGCAGAACGGGTCATACACTATGTCGCCACTTTCAGCCGCGTTGCAGGCTCAGGCACAGCAGGTTGTGCAGCGTTTTCAGGAAGTTCACGGCGCGGACTGCGCCTTTAGCGAACAGGAGCAGTGGGTGCTGGCGTCGAGCGACTTCGTCAGCGACGCGCTGCTTGCCCAGCCGGCCTGGCTGGCGACGCTGCGCGAACAGCCGCCGGCGCCCGGCGAGTGGCAACACTATGCCGCCTGGTTGCAGGACGAGCTGGAAGAGGTGCGCGATGAGGCGCAGCTGATGCGCACGCTGCGTCTGTTCCGCCGTGAAACGCTGGTGCGCATTGCCTGGGCGCAGGCTCAGGGGCTGTGTTCGACCGAAGAAACGCTGCTGCAGCTGAGCGGATTGGCGGAAACGCTGATCGTCAGCGCGCGCGACTGGCTGTACCAAACCTGCTGCCGTGAGTGGGGCACGCCGTGCAACGCCGCCGGTGAACCGCAGCCGCTGCTGATCCTCGGCATGGGCAAGCTGGGCGGCGGCGAGCTGAATTTCTCGTCGGATATCGATCTGATCTTCGCCTACCCGGAAAACGGCCAGACCCAGGGCGGGCGGCGCGAGCTGGACAATGCCCAGTTCTTCACCCGCCTCGGCCAGCGGCTGATCAAGGCGCTGGATCAGCAGACCATTGACGGCTTCGTCTATCGCGTCGACATGCGGCTGCGGCCGTTCGGCGACAGCGGCCCATTGGTGATGAGCTTTGCGGCGCTGGAAGATTACTATCAGGAGCAGGGGCGCGACTGGGAACGTTATGCGATGGTGAAGGCGCGCCTGATGGGCGGCGCGGAAGACGCCTACAGCCAGGAGCTGCGCAAAACGCTGCGGCCATTCGTGTTCCGCCGCTATATCGATTTCAGCGTCATCCAGTCGCTGCGCAACATGAAGGGCATGATCGCCCGTGAAGTGCGGCGTCGCGGCCTGAAGGACAACATCAAGCTGGGTGCCGGCGGCATTCGCGAAATCGAATTCATCACCCAGGTATTCCAGCTGATCCGCGGCGGCCGCGAGCCGGCGCTGCAGGGGCGTTCGCTGCTGCCGACGCTGCAGGCGGTGGGTGAACTGGGGCTGCTGGAGGCCGAGCAGGTGCGGGCGCTGAGCGCCGCTTACCTGTTCCTGCGGCGGCTGGAGAATCTGCTGCAGGCGATCGGCGATCAGCAAACCCAGACGCTGCCGCAGGATGCGCTCGATCAGGCGCGGCTGGCCTACGGCATGGGGCTGGCGGATTGGCCGGCGCTGATGGCGACGCTGGACGTGCACATGCAGGCGGTGCGGGCGGTGTTCGATGACCTGATCGGCGACGATAGCCCGGATGTCGGTGAAGATCCCGACTACCAACACTACCACAGCCTGTGGCAGGACGCGCTGGAGGAAAACGAGCTGGCGCCGCTGACGCCGCACCTGGACGAAGAGGGGCGCCGACAGATGCTGCGCACCATCGCCGATTTCCGCCACGACGTCGACAAACGCACCATCGGCCCGCGCGGCCGCGACGTGCTCGATCAGCTGATGCCGCGCCTGCTGGCGGAGGTATGCCCGCGCCAGGACGCGCCGACCGCGCTGGTGCGGCTGGCGCAGCTGCTGCTCAGCATCGTCACCCGTACCACCTACCTCGAACTGTTGGTGGAGTATCACGCGGCGCTCAGCCATCTGATCCGCCTGTGCGCCGCGTCGCCGATGGTCGCCAACCAGCTGTCGCGCTACCCGCTGTTGCTGGACGAACTGCTGGATCCGGCCACGCTGTATCAGCCGGTGGCGCTGGACGCCTACCGCAGCGAGCTGCGCCAGTACCTGCTGCGGGTGCCGGAAGACGACGAAGAGCAAAAGCTGGAGGCGCTGCGCCAGTTCAAGCAGGCGCAGCAGCTGCGCATCGCCGCGGCGGATATCGCCGGCGCGCTGCCGGTGATGAAAGTGAGCGACCACCTGACTTATCTGGCGGAGGCGATCATCGACGCGGTGGTGCAGCAGGCCTGGAGCGACATGGTGGCGCGCTACGGCCAACCGACCCATCTGCAGGAGCGCGATGGGCGCGGCTTTGCGGTGATCGGCTACGGCAAGCTGGGCGGCTGGGAGCTGGGTTACAGTTCCGATCTCGATCTGGTATTCCTGCTGGATTGCCCGCCGGAGGTGATGACCGACGGCGATCGCTGCATCGACGGCCGGCAGTTCTACCTGCGGTTGGCGCAGCGGGTGATGCATCTGTTCAGCACCCGCACCTCCTCCGGCATTCTGTATGAGGTGGACGCCCGCCTGCGGCCTTCCGGCGCTGCGGGGATGCTGGTCAGCACCGTTGAGGCGTTCGCCGATTACCAGCAAAACGAAGCCTGGACCTGGGAACATCAGGCCCTGGTGCGCGCGCGCATCGTGCATGGCGACCCGGCGCTGCATCAGCAGTTCGATGCGATCCGGCGCGAGATCCTGTGCAAAACGCGCGATGCGGAGATCCTGAAGCGCGAAGTGCGCGAGATGCGCGAAAAGATGCGCAACCATCTCGGCAACAAGCAGCGCGATCTGTTTGATATCAAAACCGATGAGGGCGGCATTACCGACATCGAATTTATCGCCCAATATCTGGTCTTACGCTATGCGCCGGGTGAACCGCGGCTGACGCGTTGGTCGGACAACGTGCGCATCTTCGAGCTGATGGCCAATTACGACATCATGCCGGAAGAGGAGGCGCGCGCGCTGACCCAAGCCTATGTCACCATGCGCGATGAGATCCACCATCTGGCGTTGCAGGAGCATTCCGGCAAGGTCGGCAGCGGGCTGTTCGTCGCCGAGCGCGAGCAGGTGCGCACCAGCTGGGCCAAATGGCTGGATTAATACCTTTTTGCGGGTATTCCGGCGGTCTGTGGTAATATCTGCGCCACTAAAATTTTGTACTTTTTTGGAGTTATCGGATGAAAGTTACGCTGCCTGATTTTCGCCGCGCCGGTGTGCTGGTGGTCGGTGACGTCATGTTGGATCGCTATTGGTATGGGCCGACCAGCCGCATTTCACCGGAAGCCCCGGTGCCGGTGGTCAAGGTCGATACCATCGAAGAGCGTCCCGGCGGCGCGGCTAACGTGGCGATGAACATTGCTTCGCTGGGGGCCACTTCCCGTCTGGTGGGCCTGACCGGCATCGACGATGCGGCGCGGGCGCTGAGCGCCAAGCTGAATGAAGTCAACGTGCGCTGCGACTTCGTCTCGGTGCCGACCCATCCGACCATCACCAAGCTGCGCGTGCTGTCGCGCAACCAGCAGCTGATCCGTCTCGATTTCGAAGAAGGCTTCTCCAACGTCGATCCGCAGCCGATGCTGGAGCGCATTCAGCAGGCGCTGCCGCAGATCGGCGCGCTGGTGCTGTCCGATTACGCCAAGGGCGCGCTCAGCCAGGTGCAGGGGATGATCCAACTGGCGCGCGCCGCCAAGGTGCCGGTGCTGATCGATCCGAAAGGCTCTGACTTCGAGCGCTATCGCGGCGCGACGCTGCTGACGCCAAACCTGTCCGAGTTCGAAGCGGTGGTGGGCCACTGCAAGGATGAGGCGGAACTGGTGGAACGCGGCATGAAGCTGGTGGCGGATTTTGAGCTGTCAGCGCTGCTGGTTACCCGTTCCGAACACGGCATGACGCTGCTGCAGCCGGGCGTTGAACCGCTGCATTTACCGACCCAGGCGCAGGAAGTGTTCGATGTGACCGGCGCAGGTGACACTGTGATCGGCGTGCTGGCCGCCTCGCTGGCCGCCGGTAACTCGCTGGAAGAGTCCTGCTTCCTGGCCAACGCCGCCGCCGGCGTGGTGGTGGGCAAGCTTGGCACCTCTACCGTGTCGCCCATCGAGCTGGAAAACGCGGTGCGCGGCCGGGCCGAAACCGGTTTTGGCGTGATGACCGAAGCGCAGTTGAAACACGCCGTCGCGCAGGCGCGTCAGCGCGGCGAGAAAGTGGTGATGACCAACGGCATCTTCGACATTCTGCATGCCGGCCACGTCTCTTATCTGGCCAACGCCCGCAAGCTGGGCGATCGCCTGATCGTGGCGGTGAACAGCGACGCCTCGACCAAGCGCCTGAAAGGGGAAACACGCCCGGTCAACGCGCTGGAGAACCGCATGATCGTGCTGGGCGCGCTGGAAGCGGTGGATTGGGTAGTGCCGTTCGAAGAGGATACGCCGCAGCGCTTGATCGCCGACATTCTGCCGGATCTGCTGGTGAAAGGCGGTGATTACAAACCGGAAGAGATTGCCGGCAGTGCGGAAGTGTGGGCCAACGGCGGCGATGTCAAAGTGCTGAACTTTGAAGACGGGCTGTCGACCACCAACATCATCAAAGCGATCAAAAACGGGCGCGGCTAACGCCGGGCGACCTAAAGAACAAGGGCGCGCTGTGCGCGCCCTTGGCGGGAATTATTCGTCTTCCTGTTTGGCGGCTGGTGTCGCGCTCAGTTTGCTTTCCAGCTCGGCCATGCGCTGTTCCAACAGCGCCAGCTTCTCGCGGGTGCGCAACAGCACCTGAGTCTGTACGTCGAACTCTTCGCGGTTAACCAAATCCAGGCGGGTCAGCTGCGACTGCAGGACCTGACGGATTTTTTTCTCAACGTCTTCCCCGAATTCACGAACGCCTTTAGGCATGGACTCATGAACCTGGCGTGCGATTTGTTCGATTTTTTTCGGGTCAATCATGGCGTATCCCTTTCAGAGTTTAATAGCTGCCGCTTAGTGTAATGCGAGTTGCCCGCGGGATAAACCATTAAGCGCATTCGCCGTGCGTGGCCGAATTGTGCTTTTGCCAATTGCCCTGCCTACCCATTAGCGTTATAGTCATCCTGCTTATTCTCAGGGCGGGGTGAAAGTCCCCACCGGCGGTAAATCACCTTCTACGGTGAAAGCCCGCGAGCGCTCAGCCAGCCTGTCAGGGCCGGTTAGAGGTCAGCAGATCCGGTGTAATTCCGGGGCCGACGGTTATAGTCCGGATGGGAGAGAGTAACGGTATCTGCCGGGCTTGCGCCCGCTTGCGTTATTTTTTTAGCTATTGCTAGCTACTCCTCAAGATCGCCCTGGTTCTGGTAATCCATAATTTTTAATGAGGTTTTTTACCATGAATCAGACGCTACTTTCAGACTTCGGCACGCCGACAGAACGCGTTGAACGCGCGATTGACGCACTGCGCAACGGGCGCGGTGTAATGGTGCTCGATGATGAAAACCGTGAAAACGAAGGTGACATGATCTTCGCCGCGGAAACCATGACCGTTGAGCAGATGGCGCTGACCATTCGCCACGGCAGCGGTATCGTGTGCCTGTGCATCACCGAAGAACGCCGTCAGCAGCTTGAGCTGCCGATGATGGTGACCAACAACTCCAGCCAATTCCAGACCGCCTTCACCGTGACCATTGAAGCGGCGCAGGGCGTGACCACCGGGGTTTCCGCTTCCGATCGCCTGACCACCATCCGTGCGGCGGTGGCAGACAGCGCCAAGCCGAGCGATCTGAACCGTCCGGGCCACGTATTCCCGCTGCGCGCGCAGCCGGGTGGCGTGCTGAGCCGTCGCGGCCACACCGAAGCGACCATCGATCTGGTTTCCATGGCCGGTTTCAAACCTGCCGGCGTGCTGTGTGAACTGACCAACGACGATGGCAGCATGGCGCACGCGCCGGAAGTGATCGCCTTCGCCAAACAGCACGACATGGTGGTGCTGACCATCGAAGATCTGGTGGCCTACCGCCAGGCACACGAGAAAAAAGCCAGCTGATAGCCGGCCGCTTTCAACGATAAAAAAGCCGCGTAACGCGGCTTTTTTTGTGGCTACCGTTTTGACAGGCGTTCGCCGATGCGGCTGGCGTAATTCATCACGTGGAAGGTGTAGTTCTCCTCTACCGTGCCCTGGAACAGATGGGCCCAGGGGCCGATAGCGTAGATGCCGAGATCTTCCCCGCCGTGGGTCTCGCTTTTCAGCGGCACCAGCGCCGGCTGAATAAAGTCGGGCGCGGTGGCCTGCTCCATGGTCAATGCCGGGCGTTCGGCCAGCGGGATCGTGCCGCCGGGGCCATTGGCGAAGCCGATAGTGGTGTAAGGCTTGTCGTCGCTGCCCAGCAACGGTTTGCCGTTGACCCCCACAGCAATGCCGAGGATGGGGTTGCCCCGTTTGGCATAGCCGGCGATGGTGAGCGTGTGGCTGTGATCGCCGGTCACGATTACCAGGGTTTCGTCCAGATTGACCCTGTCGACGATGGTTTTCACCGCCTCGTTCAGGGCGACCGCGTCGCTCAGCGTGCGGTAGGCGTTACCGTTGTGGCTGCCGTGATCGATGCGTCCACCCTCCACCAACAGCAGGTAGCCTTCGGGGTTCTTGGCCAGAATATCGATGGCCTTGCCGGTCATTTCCGCCAGCGAAGGTTCTCCCGCCGCGTCTTGCCGCCGATCGTGCTCGAAGTTCATGTGTGACGGCTCAAACAGGGCCAACAGGTGGTCGACCTTACCCGGCTCGATTTTGTCGAACTGCGCCTGATTCCATACGTATTGTCCTCGCTCGCCATAGCGTTGTAGCCAGGCCTGCGTCAGATCGCGGCCATCCTTTCTGGCGCCTGTCTTGCCGGGGTATTCCGGGTCGCTCACGCTGTCGGGCAGGAAGTTGGCGCGCCCGCCGCCCATTGCCACGTTGAGGCCGTTGCCGTACTTCATTTCCACCAGTTGGCGCGCGATGTCGCGGCAACCTGCGGCCAGGGCCGCTGCCGGCATTTTGGCGTCGGATTCCCAATCGCGGTTGGCGATATGGGCATAGGTGGCGCCCGGCGTGGCGTGGGTGATGGTCGCGGTCGTCACGGCGCCGGTGGACATGCCGAGCGTTGCGGCCATCTCCCACAGCGTGGTGACGGCCTTGGTTTGCTGATCCTCGCAATTATTGAGGGCAGCCGTGTGGTTGAGGCCCATCAGATCGTTGATGGTTTTGACGCCGGTAGTCATCGCCACTGCGCTGGGCGCGGAGTCGGTGATTTGGGCGTCGGCGGAGTAGGTTTTGGCCGCCGCCAGATAGGGGAAGGCCTCCCAGGCCAGCACGTTGGATTCGCCGTCCACGCCGCGCTGCTGCCCCTCAAAAATGCGGGCGGCGGTCACGGTGGAAAACCCCATGCCGTCGCCGACCACCAGAATGACGTTTTTGGCGCGGTTGGTGTTTGGCGTCTGTTTCAGCCGCTGTTGCAGCTGAGCTTGCGCCTGAAGGAAGTAAGGGTCTTCGCGCTGCGTCAGCTGCGCGTTGTCCGCTGCGCCGGCGGTTGCCGTACAGCCGGCGAATAAGGACATGGAAAGCGCCAGGCGGGTTGCCAGTGTGAGTCTGAACATGAATTCCTCCTTGGTGAGACGTAATTCCCATCGCGCGGCGGGGCTGTCGGCACCCGTCGGCAGAGGAGGAGTGTATAGATTGTGTTAACAAAAAATACATAAATTGTTCACAAATTGGATCTGTGTGGCAGTAATGCCATGACATTCACGGTTGTTATTAATCTATTGATATATATAATTTTTTTATCTTTCTGTTGACCGACGTATTTCTCTGCTTTTAATTCAAATTTATTGAATATCTTCATCACGGTTATCCGGCTGTGTTGGTGCGGCAAAGCGCGTAATGTAGCGGCATAGCACAATTTGAACTAAGGATCTCCCTATGAACACCTCTCGTATGCCTGCACTGTTTCTTGGCCACGGTAGCCCGATGAACGTGCTGGAAGACAACCGTTACACCCGGGCATGGCGTGCGTTGGGTGAGTCATTGCCGCGTCCGAAGGCGATCGTGGCGATTTCCGCACATTGGTATACCCGCGGCACTGCGGTTACCGCGATGGAAAAACCCAAAACCATTCACGACTTCGGAGGGTTCCCGCAGGCGCTGTTCGATACCCGTTATCCGGCGCCGGGCTCTCCCGCGCTGGCTGCGCAGCTGCAGCAAATGCTGGCGCCGGTGCCGGTAACGGCCGATCTCGGCGAGTGGGGGTTGGATCACGGCACCTGGGGCGTCTTGATCAAGATGTATCCCAATGCCGACATCCCGGTGGTGCAGCTCAGCGTCGACGGCACGCAGCCGGCGGCCTATCACTATGAACTGGGCCGCAAACTCGCTGCGCTGCGCGATGAGGGGGTGATGATTGTCGCCAGTGGCAACGTGGTGCACAACCTGCGCATGGTGAAATGGCAGGGCGATACCAGCGCCTACCCGTGGGCGGAATCGTTCAATAACTTTGTCCGCGATAACCTGCGTTATCGGGGTGATAACCATCCGCTGGTGGATTTCATGCGCCATGAGGGGGCGGCGCTGTCGAATCCGACGCCGGAACACTATCTGCCGTTGCTGTACGTGCTTGGCGGTTGGGATGGAAAAGAGGCCATCAGCGTGCCGATCGACGGTATCGAAATGGGAGCACTGAGCATGCTGTCGGTGCTGGTAGGCTAAAGAAAAAACGCCAGTCAGAGACTGGCGTTTTTGTCTTCGGTGGGGGGATCAGCCGAGGATGGTGTGCGGATAGAAGCGCGACAGATCCTGCGTGATCAGTTCGCGATCTTCGCGCAGGCCGATGCCGCAGGGTTGATCGTTTACCAGCCAGCTGCCGATCAACGTGTAGCTGTCTTCGAACTTCGGCAGCGGATGGAACTGCTGCACGATCATGCCCTCTTCGCCGTATGGCCCATCGACGCGCGCCACTTCCTGACCGTTTTCGACGATCTGGATATTGGCGCCTTCGCGTGAGAACAGCGGCTTGGTGACGTAATGATCCATCGGCGGATGATCGTCTTGCGCGAAATAAGCCGGCAACAGATTCGGGTGGTTCGGGAACATTTCCCACAGCAGCGGCAGCAGCGCTTTGTTGGAGATGATGCTCTTCCAGGCCGGCTCCAGCCAGCGCACGCCGGCGTCTTCGAGCTTGGTGGAGAACATCTCGCGCAGCATGAATTCCCACGGATAGAGCTTGAATAGGTTGCCGATCACCTGATCCTGCAGATCGGTAAACTGGCCTTTCTCGCCAAGGCCAATCTCTTCCATGAACAGGAACTCGGTCGGCAGACCGGCTTCCTGCGCGCAGTCCTGCAGATATTGCACCGTGCCGCGATCTTCTTCGCTGTCCTGGCAGCAGGCCAGGTGCAACAGGCCAAAACCGTGATGCGCTTTCAGCTCGGCGAAACGCTCGATCAGTTTTTCCTGCAGGCTGTTGTACTGATCCGACTCCGGATCCAGCTTGCCGGCGTTGATCTGGTCTTCCAGCCACAGCCACTGGAAGAAGGCCGCCTCATACAGCGAGGTTGGCGTATCGGCGTTGTTCTCCAGCAGCTTCGGCGGGTTGACGCCGTCGTAGGCCAGATCGAGACGCGAGTACAGCGACGGCTGGTTGGTGCGCCAGGAGCTGCGCACGAACTCCCAGGTGTGTTTCGGGATGCAGAACTTGGCCATCAGCTCGTCGCTGCCAACCACTTTTTCCACCACCTGCAGGCACATCTGGTGCAGCTCGGCGGTGGCGCTTTCGATCTCTTCAATCTGCGCCAGCGTGAACTGGTAATAGGCGTCTTCACACCAGTAGGGCTCGCCGTACATGGTGTGGAAACGGAACCCGAACTCGGTCGCTTTTTCACGCCAGTCCGGGCGCTCGGTAATAGCAATACGTTTCATGCATCAACCGCCCATGCTGCGAGAGCCGGAGTTGGAGGTGGCGCTGCTGCGCTGCATGCTGCTCTGCTTGGCCACGGTCTCGCCGAAGCCGCCGCGGGTCACGGTGTTGGTGACCGCAGGCTTCGGTGCCATGGCGGTTTTCGGCACCGTCATGGTGCGGCCGCCGGCGGTGGCCGGGCCGTAGCTCTTGCCGCTGGCGTCGACAAACTTGCCGTTTGCCGGGCTGGCGGCGTTCTTGGAGGTGAACAGCGGCTGCTGCGCGAAGCCGGAGCCGCCCATCAGGCGACCCATCATGTAGCCCGCCATCAGCGGCATCCAGAAGCTGCCGCTGCTTTGCGATTCCGCCGCCATGCCGGCCTGCGCCGGAGCCGGCGCCTGGGTGCACTGCGCTTCGCCGAACTCGGCGACGCAGTCTTCGCGGGTAGCATATTTCGGTGCGGTTTTCGCCGCTTCTTTCAGGGCGTTGTTGTAGGCGGTGGTGCACTGCTCGCTCATCGAAGGATTGGCGCGCGAACAGTCATCGGCATTCTGATACAGGGAGACCGTTTCATCGCTCTTCTCGCAGCCGGCCAGCATAAAGACAGCGCTGATCGCCAAAGCCACGGGCGCGACACGGTAGCTGCGCCAGGATTTGCGGAACGTCTCTTGGTTGATGTTTTTTGTCCGTTTCATCGTTATCAATCCCATCATGCGGGCTGTTTTCGCCCTTTCCCAGTAGTGGCGCTAAGGATAGGGGAAACATGGTCAAAATTAAAGCTGAAACGCCCGCAGAATCGACTCTTTACGCAGTTATACGTTGGGGTGTGCGCCAGTTCGCTTTCGCGGCGAAAAAACGCGCGTTGGCGTTTCATCATGAAACGTTGTCGCTATGATGATGTTCCATAATGGAACAAAAATCGCGAGGCTCGCCAGGCGGGCGGCGGGCGCTCATAGTCGAAGCACAACAACAAGCCGGCGGCGAAGTCGGCGCGTCATCACCTGATATCTGAACGTTACCATCGCCAACTCCCTACAAGGATCCGGTTATGTTGAGAATCATCCAGTCACCAGGCAAATATATTCAGGGCGCCAATGCGCTGGCCGCCGTCGGCGAATACGCCAAATCCCTCGCCGATCACTACCTGGTGATCGCTGACGACTTCGTGATGCAGCTGGCGGGCGACACCCTGATGGGCAGCCTGCAGCAGCACGGCGTGAAACATCACGCGGCCCGCTTCAACGGCGAATGCTGCCGCAAAGAGATAGACCGGCTCGGCCATGAGCTGCAGGCTCACGGCTGCCGCGGCGTGATCGGCGTCGGCGGCGGCAAGACGCTCGACACCGCCAAGGCCGTGGCGCACTACCAACAGCTGCCGGTGGTGCTTATTCCCACCATCGCCTCCACCGATGCGCCGACCAGCGCGCTGTCGGTCCTCTACACTGAACAGGGCGAATTCGCCGAATACCTGATTTATCCGCGCAACCCGGACATGGTGGTGATGGACAGCGCCATCATCGCCAAAGCGCCGGTGCGTCTGCTGGTGGCCGGCATGGGTGACGCGCTCTCCACCTATTTCGAAGCCCAGGCCTGTTTCGACGCCCAGGCCACCAGCATGGCCGGCGGCAAATCGACGCTGGCGGCGCTCAGCCTGGCGCGGCTGTGTTATGACACGCTGCTGGCGGAAGGGGTGAAAGCCAAACTGGCGGTCGAGGCCGGCGTGGTGACGGAAGCGGTGGAGCGCATCATTGAGGCGAATACCTATCTGAGCGGCATCGGCTTCGAGAGCAGCGGGCTGGCGGCGGCGCATGCCATTCACAACGGTTTTACCGTGCTCGAAGAGTGCCACCACCTGTATCACGGCGAGAAAGTGGCGTTCGGCACCCTGGCACAGCTGGTGCTGCAGAACAGCCCGATGGCGCAGATTGAAACCGTGCTGGCGTTTTGCCCTGGCATCGGCCTGCCGATCACGCTGGCGCAGATGGGCGTCACCGGTGATGCGACGGCGAAGATCATGGCGGTGGCCGAGGCCAGCTGCGCCACCGGCGAAACCATTCACAACATGCCGTTCAAGGTCGCCCCTGCGGGCGTGCAGGCGGCGATCCTGACGGCGGATCGGCTGGGCGCCGCCTGGTTGCAGCATCATTGATACCCTTGGGGCGCGGTGTGCCGCGCCCTTGTTCTTACAGAGGAAACCATCGTGAAAAAACTGATTAATCAGGTCGAGTCGGTGTTGGAAGAGCAGTTACAGGGGCTGGCGGAGGCCCATCCCGAGCTGCTGGTGCACGCGGATCCGGCGTTCGTGACCCGCGCTGACGCGCCGGTAGTGGGCAAAGTGGCGATCCTGTCCGGCGGCGGCAGCGGCCATGAGCCGATGCACTGCGGTTTCGTCGGCGAAGGGATGCTCGACGGCGCCTGTCCGGGCGAAATTTTCACCTCGCCGACGCCGGATAAAATGTACGAGTGCGGCCAGGCGATCGACGGCGGCGCCGGGGTGTTGCTGCTGATCAAGAACTACACCGGCGACGTGCTCAACTTCGAAACCGCCACCGAGCTGCTGCACGACAGCGGCGTCGCGGTGGCGACGGTGCTGGTGGATGATGACGTGGCGGTCAAAGACAGCCTGTTTACCGCCGGACGGCGCGGGGTAGCCAACACCGTGCTGATGGAGAAGCTGCTGGGCGCCGCCGCGGCGCGCGGCGACGATCTGGACAGCGTGGTGACGCTGGGGCATCGCATCAATAACCACGGGCATTCGATCGGCATCGCGCTGGGGGCTTGCACCGTGCCGGCCGCCGGCAAGCCGTCGTTCACCCTGGCGGAGAACGAAATGGAGTTCGGCGTCGGCATTCACGGCGAGCCGGGCATTGCGCGCCGCCCGTTCACCACGCTCAACGCGGCGGTGGACGACATGTTCCATACGCTGATCGACCACGGCCACTATCAGCGCACGATCCGCGTCTGGGATCGTCAGCAGGGCGAGTGGCGCGATGAGATGCAGACCAAGCAGCCGCTGACGCGCGGCGATCGGGCGATCGCGCTGGTCAACAACCTGGGCGCCACGCCGCTGTCCGAGCTGTATGGCGTATACCATCGATTGGCGGAACGCTGCGCCGAGGCCGGCATTATTATCGAACGCAACCTGGTGGGCGCTTATTGCACCTCGCTCGATATGCAGGGCGTGTCCATCACGCTGTTGAACGTGGACGATGAGCTGTTGTCCTTGTGGGATGCGCCGGTGAAAACGCCTGCGCTGCGTTGGGGTTGCTGAGGAGGAATCATGGCGTTGACCAAACAACAGGTTGTCGATTGGCTGATGCGTTGCGGCGAGGTGTTCAGCCGGGAGCGCGATTTTCTGACCCGGTTGGACACCGAGATCGGCGATGCCGACCACGGTTTGAACATGAATCGCGGTTTTAACAAGGTGGTAGAAAAACTGCCGTCGGTGGCAGACAAAGATATCGGCTTCATTCTGAAAAACACCGGTATGACGCTGCTGTCGAGCGTGGGCGGCGCCAGCGGTCCGCTGTTCGGCACCTTCTTCATCCGCGCGGCGCAGGCGGCGAACGCCAAGCAAAGCCTGGATCTGGCGGAGCTGCAGCAGATGATGCAGGAGGGGGTGGAAGGCGTGGTGATGCGCGGTAAGGCGGAGCCGGGCGACAAAACCATGTGCGACGCCTGGTGGCCGGTGGTGGAAAGCCTCGGCCAGTCCGCGCAGCAGAACCTGAGCGTGGCGGAGGCGCTGCAGCGCGCCGCCGACAGCGCCGAGCGGGCGGTGGAGAGCACCATCACGATGCAGGCGCGCAAGGGGCGGGCCAGTTACCTGGGCGAGCGCAGCATCGGCCACCAGGATCCCGGCGCCACTTCGGTGATGCTGATGATGAAAACGCTGGCCGAGGTCGCCGGTAGTTAGCTGTAGCAGGAGGCGAGATGATTAATATCGTGGTGGTTTCGCACAGTGCGTTGCTGGCGCGCGGCGTTGAGCAGTTGGCGCGGCAGATGATGCGCGGTGATGGCTGCAAGCTGGCGCTGGCGGCGGGTGTGGATGACGAGCAGCATCCGATCGGCACCGACGCGGTCAAAGTGATGGAGGCGATCGAAGCGGTTGCCGACGGCGACGGCGTTCTGGTGCTGATGGACCTGGGCAGCGCGCTGCTCAGCGCGGAAACCGCGCTCGATCTGCTGGACCCAGACGTGGCCGCCAAAGTGCGGCTGTGTGCGGCGCCGCTGGTCGAAGGCACGCTGGCGGCGGTGGTCGCCGCCAACTCCGGCGCCTCGCTGGAGCAGGTAGTGGCGGAGGCGCAGGGTGCGCTGCAGGCTAAACAGGCGCAGCTGGGCGAGGCCACATCTACGGCCAAAAGCGCGGCTTTGCCGCTGGCGCAGGGCAAAAGTGCAACCTGGACGGTGCAGAACCCGCACGGGCTGCATGCGCGCCCGGCGGCGCGGCTGGTAGAGGCGCTGGCGCCGTTCAAGGCCGAGCTGGTGCTGGAAAAACAGGGGCAGTGCGTCGATCCGCGCAGCCTCAATCAGCTGGCGCTGCTGCAGGTGCGCCACGGCGACACTATTCGCTTGATCGCTGACGGCGCGCAGGCGGACGAAGCGCTGGCGGCGTTCAAAGCGCTGGCGGAACAACATTTCGGCGAGACGGTTTCCGAGCGGCAGCAGCCTTCGCTGCATGGCATTCCGGTGGCGGAAAGCGTCACCAGCGGGCCGGTGTTCCAGGCCCACTGCTTCTGGCCGCCAACCGTCGATAGACGGATTGGCGCGGACGAGGTGTTGGGCGAACAGCAACGCCTGCGGGAGGCGCTACAGCACACCCTGAGCGATCTGAACCGGCTGGCGGAACGTACCGGCACGCTGATCGGCAAGCCGCAGGCGGCGATCTTCGGCGCCCACAGCATGCTGCTGGACGATCCGGATCTGCAGCAGGCGGCGTACACCCGCATCGCGCAGCAGCTGTGCTGCGCCGAACAGGCCTGGCGGCAGGTGCTGGAGGCAATCGCCGAAGAGTACCGCGAACTGGATGACGACTACATGCGGGCGCGTGAACTGGACGTGCGCGACATGCTGCGCCGCACGCTGTGCCATTTGCAGGGGCTGCCGCTGCCGGTCATCGCGCTGGCAGAGCCGTCGATACTGGTGATGGACGAGCTGATGCCTTCAGAGGTGGTGATGCTCGACAGGCGGCTGGTGCTTGGCATCTGCCTCAGCGGTGGCAATGCCCTGTCGCACAGCGCCATTCTGGCGAAGGCGATGGGTATTCCGATGGTGGTCGGCATGCAGGATTGCCTGAGTAAAACCCGCAGCGGGCAGAAGGCGATGCTGGACGCCGCGCGCGGGGTGTTGCAGCTTAGCCACTAGGCGCGCAGCTTGAACTGGCGGATGTCGATCCCGTGCTGTTTGATCTTCCGCCACAGGGTGGTGCGGCCGATGCCCAGCAGCTGTGCCATCTCTGTCAGCTGGCCTCGGCTGACGGTCGCCGCGCGGAGGATCGCCTGGCGCTCCATGTCCGTCAGCGTCAACAGCGGCGCGCCGGGCTGCGGATCGCTCTCCAGCAGCGATGGCTGGCCGAGCAGGTGTGCCGGCAAATCTGCTAACTGGATGTGGTGGCCGTGGCAGATCATCGCCGCGCGCTCCACCACCCCTTTCAGTTCCAAATCGTTGCCCGGCCACAGGTAGAGCGCCAGCTGGGCCATCACTTCGTCATCCACCCGGAAGCGGCACTGAAAATGCAGCTCCAGCGCGCGCAGATGGTGTTTGACCAGCAGCGGAATATCGCTCAGCCGCTGGCGCAGCGGCGGGATCTGGATCTCGAAGGCTTGCAGGCTGTAAAACAGCTGGCGGCGGAAGCGGTTTTGCTGCACCAGCAGCGGCAGATCGGCGGCGCTGCCGGCGATCACCCGCACATCGACCGGGATCACCCGGCTGGAATTGAGGCGGATCACCACGCCGGTTTTCAGCACCTGCAGCAACGCCGACTGCATCTCCGCCGGCAGATATTCGATCTGTTCGAGGTACAGCGTACCGCCGTTGGCCAATTCGAATTTGCTGAGCTGGCCCGCCTCTTCTTCGCTGGCGTCGCTGCCCAGCAGCTCACGCAACCCCTGCGCCTGCGGCAGCAGCTGGCAGTTGAGGGCGATATACGGCCCGGCGGCGCGTTCGCCGGCGTTGTGGATAGCCTGGCTGAGCCGCTCTTTGCCGACCCCTTCCTCTCCGCGCAGCAGGATTGGATGCTGGCCCTTGGCCGCCTGCTGCCCGTAACGGATCAGCCGCCGCATCTCCAGCGAGGCGGAGGGCATCTGCTCAAAGCTGTGGCTGACGCGCCCCAGCTGGCTGCTGACGTACTGGCGCAGCCGCTCGAGCGGGTGCAGCAGGGCGATGAAACTGCAGCGATCGCCGTCGAAAATCGGCTTGAGCGTCAGCAAGGCGGCGATAAACTGCCGCTGGCTTTCGAAGGTGACTTCGACGTGTTGCAGCGGCTGCCGGTCGGCGATGGCGCGCTTGAGCAGGGCGGGCAGCGTCAGCAGCTGCGCCAGCGGTTTGCCCTGGCTCTGCTGTTCATCCAGCTTCAGCAGGCCGGCGGCGCGCTGGTTGATGTATTGCAGGTAGCCACGGTGATCCCAGGCCATAACGCCGTCGTCCACGCCGTCCAGCAGGCCGTAAAGCTGATTCAGATGGCGGTTGGATTCCGCCAGCAGGCCGTCGGCGTTCAGCGAATTGCCGATTTCGCGGGCGATGGCCAGCGTCAGCGACAGATCGCCGGCGGCGCAGTCGGCCAGCAGGCAGCCTAGCGCGATCGAGCCGCGTTGGCGGCCGCTGTTGTCGTAGACCGGCGTGGCGCAGAACGACCAGCCGTGCAGCGCCCGGCGCACGTGCTCCTCGCCGCTCACCCGCACCGGGTGGCCTTCCGCCGCCGCCAGCGCCGGGGCGTTGGTGCCGATCTGCCCCTCGGCCCAGTAAGCGCCGGGGGCGAACCCCAATGGCTGCAACAGCTCCCAGGTTTTGGCGTCGCCGCAGCGCCACAGCATGCAGCCGCTCTCGTCGAGGATCATCAACAGGCAACGCCGTGGCTCCATGTATTCGCAGGCATCTTCCAGCGCCGCCTGGCCGAGCGTCAGCAGGTCGTTCTTGCGGCGGCAAATCGATTCGAAGGTGGCGCCCTGAGCGCGGTGCGGTGCTTGCCAGACGTCGGGCTGCATCAGGCTGCGGCAGCGCAGCCAGGAGGCGTAAACCGCCTGTGTCGGGCGCAGCGGCGGCGGCAGTTCGCCGTCGTTAATCAAGCGCTGCCAGCGTGAATCGTTGTCCATCGAACCTCATCCAGACTGCGAAAACGAGAGTGACGATGATACCACCTGGGGCAGCGACGGCTGTGAGGTGGCGGGCAGAAGTGGGGAAATCGGGGCAAAAAAAACGGGGTGCGGCGCAGGCCGGACCCCGTGTTTATCAACGCGCGCTTCAGTTGCGGAATGGGTTGCCGCTGTTGCGTACCGGTTGGCGGACGGCCGGTGCCGCAGCGCGTGTGGCGCTTGGTGCCGGCGCTGCGGTTTGCTGCATTGGCGCATTGTCCTGATAACCGTCCGCATAGGCGTCCTGAGCGCGGTTGTGCGGTGCGACGGCGTCAGGTGCGGTCGACACCGGTTTACCCAACGCGCCATTCAACAGCAGCAGATCGTTTTGGTTCAGCGTGCCGAGCGCCGACTTGATGTTCAGCTGGTTGATCAGATAGGTATAACGCGCGTCGGACAGCTGACGTTTGGCGTTATACAGGGTGGTGGTGGCGTCCAGCACATCGACGATGGTACGGGTACCGACCTGATAACCGGCTTCCATCGCATCCAGCGAGCTCTGCGCGGAGATCACCGCCTGTTTGTAGGCGTTGATGCTGCTGATCGAGGCGTTGACGTTGTTGAACGACGAACGCACGGTCTGCACCACGCTGCGGTGTGAGCTTTCCAACTGCTCGCTGGCGCCGACGAAGCCGTACTGCGCCTGTTTCACCTGGGAATTGGTCGCACCGCCGCTGTACAGCGGCAGGTTGAAGCTGATGCCGACCTTATTTTGGCCCGCATCGGAATCGCTGTAGCGTGCGGCATTCGCGCCTCCGGTTTTGGAGCCGTTGTATTTGGTATTGCTGATGCCGGTTGACGCGCTGACGTCAATCGTCGGCATATAGCCGGTTTGGGCTGCGCGGATTTGCTCGCGCGCCAGATCCTGGCTCAGACGGGCGGACAGCAGGCTCAGGTTACGTGCTTCCGCTTCTTTCAGCAGGTTGTTCACCGCTTCCGGGCGCTGGGTACTGAAGCGATCGGTATTCAGCGAGGCCAGTTCCGGGTAGAAGGCCCCGGTCACCTGGCGCAGCGTTTCGAGCGCATTATCCAGATCGTTGCGGGCGGAGACTTCCGCCGCCAGCACGGTGTCATAGTTCGAGCGGGCGTTCTGCACGTCGGTGATCGCTACCAGGCCCACGTTGAAGCGTTGGGTGGTTTGATCCAGCGTGCGGTATACCGCATCTTTCTGCGCCTGGGTATAGGACAGCTTGTCGATCGCTTTCAGCACGTTGAAGTAGGCAGTGGCGGTGTTGAGAATCAGCGATTGCTCTGCGGTCTGGAAGGTGACGTCGGAGATGCCGGCGGTCTTTTCCTGCAGCGTCAGCTGGCGCCATTTCGACATGTCGAAAATAGTTTGCGTCAGCGTCAACGAACCGCTGGTCACGTTGCTGTTAACGCCATTGCTGTCACGATAACCGTTGGTGTAATCGTAACCTGCGGCTAAACCGAGCTGCGGCAGCAGCGGGCTGCGCGCTTCATTGATCTTTTCGAATGCGGCGTCGCGGTCAGCAGCACTTTTGCGCAGATCCGGGTTACTTTCCCTGGCCTGTTTGTAGACCTGCAGCAGGTTCTCTGCCTGGCTCATTGCACTGAAGCCGCCCAGGCTCAGTCCGATAAGAAGGGGGAGCAGTTTCTTCATTTGCATTCCTTGTTGTGCAGCAATATTGCTATGTTAGCGCTGACGATAGACGAAATAGTTGCCGATTCTAGCAGAGTCTGCGGTACGCATCAGGTGGCTGAATGTGCCATCTCACGTAACTTTTACCTTTCAGACCGCCCATTTACCAGGGCAAACTGCCCGAGCCGGCTGCAGCTGATATTATGGCTGACAATCCGGATTGTTTCCCACTATTACATGCGAGCGCACAAACGTGCCGCATCCGGCGGCGAAAAACAGCCTAACATAAAGCCGCGGCGGAGAGTCCCGCTGTTTCTGTCATCAAAACCGTTTATTTTATCGGCATACTACGCAGGAGAATTCGCACATGAACCGTTCGCAGCCGTCACCCGTCACTTTCGATAAAAAAGATGTAGAAATTATTGCACGCGAGACGCTGTACCGTGGTTTTTTTTCACTCAATTTATACCGGTTTCGCCATCGCTTGTTCAATGGCGAAATGAGCCCTGAAATCACGCGTGAAATTTTCGAGCGCGGCCATGCGGCGGTGCTGCTGCCCTACGATCCGGTGCGCGACGAAGTGGTACTGATTGAACAACTGCGCATCGCCGCGGTCGATACCAGTAATTCGCCCTGGCTGCTGGAAATGGTGGCGGGTATGATCGAAACCGGCGAAAGCGTCGAAGACGTGTGCCGCCGCGAAGCGCAGGAAGAGGCCGGCGTGGTGGTCGGGCGCTGCAAGCCGGTGCTGAGCTATCTGGCCAGCCCGGGGGGCACCAGCGAACGTCTGTCGATCATGGTCGGCGAGGTGGACGCCGGCACCGCCGAAGGCATCCATGGCCT
The DNA here is from genome assembly GCF_001808215.1 of Serratia sp. HMSC15F11. Taxonomy (NCBI): domain Bacteria; kingdom Pseudomonadati; phylum Pseudomonadota; class Gammaproteobacteria; order Enterobacterales; family Yersiniaceae; genus Serratia; species Serratia sp. HMSC15F11. The sequence continues at coordinate 50,134 of NZ_KV792486.1, read as the reverse complement.
GGCGGAAGAACATGAGGATATCCGCGTCCACGTGGTCAGCCGCGAGCAGGCTTACCGCTGGGTGGAGGAGGGCGCGATCGATAACGCCGCATCAGTGATTGCATTGCAATGGCTGGCGTTGCACCATGAATCGTTGAGAAAAGAGTGGGCCAACTAATGAAACAGCGCTATACCCCTGATTTCCCCGAAATGATGAGATTGTGCGAAACCAACTTCGCGCAATTGCGCCGCTTGCTGCCGCGCAACGACGAAGCGGGCGAAACGGTGACTTATCAGGTGAACGGCGCCGGCTATCGTTTGACCATCGTTGAGTCCACGCGTTACACGTCGTTGGTGGAGATTGAGCAGATCTTTCCGGCGGTCAGCTACTGGAGCCTGCCCGCGATGACGGTGCGGTTGTACCATGACGCCATGGTTGCGGAAGTGTGTTCCAGTCAGCAGATCTACCGCTTTAAAGCGCGTTATGATTATCCTAATAAAAAGTTGCATCAACGCGACGAAAAGCATCAAATTAACCAGTTTCTTGCTGATTGGCTGCGCTACTGTTTGGCGCATGGAGCGATGGCGGTTCCGGTTTGTTAGACAGACTGAAATAACAAAGGACACCATTTGGAAAGCCTGTTTAAACTGCCCGTGGCGAGTGGGGCCGCGGTCAGGATTCTACAAATAACAGATACCCACCTTTTTGCCGGCGAACACGAGACGTTGCTCGGCATCAATACCTATCGCAGCTATCACGCGGTGCTGGACGCCATCCAGGCGCAGCGCCGCGATGTCGACTTGATCGTCGCCACGGGAGATTTGGCGCAGGATCATTCGCAGGAGGCGTACCGCCACTTCGCCGCCGGCATCGCGCAACTGCCGGCCCCCTGCGTGTGGCTGCCGGGTAACCACGATTTTCAACCGGCGATGGTCGACGCGTTGGCCGCCGCTGGCATTGCGCCTTCCAAACAGGTGCTGCTGGGCGATAACTGGCAGGTGCTGATGTTGGACAGCCAGGTGTTCGGCGTACCGCACGGCGAATTGAGCGAATACCAGCTCGAGTGGATGGAGCGCTGCCTGCAGGCTCACCCCGAGCGCTATACGCTGTTGCTGCTGCACCATCATCCGCTGCCTTCCGGCTGTACCTGGCTCGATCAGCACAGCCTGCGCAACCCGCATATGCTGGGTGCGATCCTGCTGCGTTATCCGAAAGTGAATACCGTGGTGTGCGGGCACATTCACCAGGATCTGGATCTGGAATGGCAGGGCCGGCGCCTGTTGGCGACGCCCTCGACCTGCGTGCAATTCAAGCCGCACTGCACGAACTTCACCATCGACGACGTCTCCCCCGGCTGGCGCTACCTCGATCTGTTGCCGGACGGCCGCGTCGAGACGCAGGTGTTCCGCCTGGAAAACGACGATTTCCGCCCCGATATGGACTCGGATGGATACTGATGCCTTCGACACTGCTCTACCTGCACGGTTTCAACAGCTCGCCGCAGTCGGCCAAGGCGGTGGCCTTCAAGGCCTGGCTGGCCGAACACCATCCCGATATCCAGATGCTGGTGCCTCAGCTGCCGGCTTTTCCGGCGGAGGCCGCCGAGATGCTGGAGAATCTGGTGCTGGAGCGCGCCGGCCAAACGCTCGGGCTGGTCGGCTCCTCGCTCGGCGGCTATTACGCCACCTGGCTGTCGCAGTGTTTTTCGCTGCCGGCGGTGGTGGTCAACCCGGCGGTCAAGCCGTTTGAGCTGCTGGTCGACTATCTCGGCGCCAACGAGAACCCCTACACCGGCCAGCAATATGTGTTAGAGTCACGTCACGTTTACGATCTGAAAGTGATGCAGATCGATCCCTTGGAGTCGCCGGATTTAATCTGGCTGCTGCAGCAAACGGGCGATGAAATTCTCGATTACGGCCAGGCAGTGGCGTATTACACCGCGTGTCGGCAAACGGTGGAGTCGGGTGGAAACCACGCCTTCGTCGGTTTCGAGCACTACTTCCCCCAGATTGTGGATTTTTTAGGGCTAAACGCGGTCTGACGGACCGTTCCGGCACCTCCCTTTAACCACGAAAAAATAATCAACGATGACTCAATCCAGCTATAACGCTGATGCCATTGAAGTACTCAGCGGTCTAGAACCAGTGCGCCGTCGTCCCGGCATGTATACCGACACGACGCGCCCAAACCACCTCGGCCAAGAGGTGATCGATAACAGCGTCGACGAAGCGTTGGCCGGTCACGCCAAGCGTATCGACGTGATTCTGCACGCCGATCAGTCGCTGGAAGTGATCGACGACGGCCGCGGCATGCCGGTGGATATCCACCCGGAAGAGGGCGTGCCGGCAGTTGAGTTGATCCTGTGCCGGCTGCACGCCGGCGGTAAATTCTCGAATAAAAACTACCAGTTCTCCGGCGGCCTGCACGGCGTTGGGATCTCGGTGGTCAACGCCCTGTCGAAGCGGGTGGAAGTCAACGTGCGCCGCGACGGCAACGTCTACGGCATCGCCTTCGAAAACGGCGACAAGGTGCAGGATCTGACGGTGACCGGCACCTGCGGCAAACGCAATACCGGCACCAGCGTGCACTTCTGGCCGGACGAACAGTTCTTCGACAGCCCGCGCTTCTCGGTATCGCGCCTGACTCACCTGCTGAAAGCCAAAGCGGTGCTGTGCCCCGGCGTCGAGATCTATTTCATCGACAAAGTGAACAACACCGAGCAGCGCTGGTGCTACCAGGATGGCCTGACCGACTACCTGATGGAAGCGGTTAACGGCCTGATTACCCTGCCGGAAGCGCCGTTCGTCGGCAATTTCGCCGGTGACACCGAAGCGGTGGACTGGGCGCTGCTGTGGCTGCCGGAAGGCGGTGAGCTGCTGACCGAAAGCTACGTCAACCTGATCCCGACCATGCAGGGCGGCACCCACGTCAATGGCCTGCGCCAGGGGCTGCTGGACGCGATGCGCGAGTTCTGCGAATTCCGCAATATTCTGCCGCGCGGCGTGAAGCTGTCGGCGGAGGATATCTGGGATCGCTGCGCCTACGTGCTGTCGGTGAAGATGCAGGATCCGCAGTTCGCCGGGCAGACCAAAGAGCGTCTCTCCTCGCGCCAGTGCGCGGCCTTCGTTTCCGGCGTGGTGAAAGACGCCTTCAGCCTGTGGCTGAACCAGAACGTTCAGGCGGCGGAACAGCTGGCCGAGCTGGCGATCTCCAGCGCCCAGCGCCGTCTGCGCGCCGCCAAGAAAGTGGTGCGCAAGAAGCTGACCAGCGGGCCGGCGTTGCCGGGCAAGCTGGCGGACTGCACCTCGCAGGATCTGGCCATGACCGAACTGTTCCTGGTGGAAGGGGACTCGGCGGGCGGATCGGCCAAGCAGGCGCGCGATCGTGAATATCAGGCGATCATGCCGCTCAAGGGCAAGATCCTGAATACCTGGGAAGTCTCCTCGGACGAAGTGCTCGCCTCGCAGGAAGTGCACGACATTTCCGTGGCGATCGGCATCGATCCGGACAGCGAAGATCTCAGCCAGCTGCGCTACGGCAAAATCTGCATCCTGGCGGATGCGGACTCCGACGGCCTGCACATCGCCACGCTGCTGTGCGCGCTGTTCGTGCGCCACTTCCGTTCGCTGGTGAAAGGCGGCCATGTCTATGTCGCCATGCCGCCGCTGTACCGTATCGATCTCGGCAAAGAGGTGTTCTACGCGCTGGATGAAGAAGAGAAAGCCGGCGTGCTGGAACAGCTGAAGCGCAAGAAGGGCAAGCCGAACGTGCAGCGCTTTAAAGGGCTGGGCGAGATGAACCCGCTGCAGCTGCGCGAAACTACCCTCGATCCGAACACCCGCCGTCTGGTGCAACTGACGGTGGCAGAGGATGACGTCGATCAGACGCTGGCGGTGATGGACATGCTGTTGGCCAAGAAGCGTTCGGAAGATCGCCGCAACTGGCTGCAAGACAAGGGCGACATGGCCGAACTGGCGGTCTGATCCTGATCCTGGCCCGGTGAAACGCCGGACCTGCTTTCCCGCAGGGCGTTGCATGCGGCGCCCGTCAACCTGGGGCGAACCGCGTGAAGATCACCCTCGAAGAGCTGCTGGCGTTCACGGCGGTGGTCGACAGCGGTTCGGTCACCGCCGCCGCCGATCGGCTCGGCCAAACCACCTCCGGCGTTAGCCGCGCACTCAGCCGTCTGGAAGCGAAGCTCGACGCTACGCTCTTGCGCCGCACCACGCGTCGCCTGAGCCTGACCGAAGAAGGGCAGAGCTTCCTGGCGCCTGCGCGCGAAATCCTGCGTTCGGTGGATCAGGCCGAAGAACTAATGGCGCTGCGGCGCCGGCTGCCCGCCGGTCGGCTGCGGGTCAACGCCGCCGCCCCTTTCATGGCGCATGTGCTGGTGCCGATGGTGGCGGAGTTCCGCCGCCGTTATCCGCAGATTGAGCTGGAGCTGGACACCGACGATCGCAATATCGACCTGCTGGAGAAACGCGCCGATATCGCGATCCGCATCGGCGCGCTGCGCGACTCTACGCTACACGCTCGCCTGCTGGGCAACAGCCGGTTGCGCATTCTCGCCAGCCCGGATTACCTGCAACGGCATGGCGAACCGCGCGGCGTGGAAGATCTGCACCGCCATTGCCTGTTGGGATTCACCTATCCGGAGTTGCTGAACCAGTGGCCGCTGCGTCACCGGCAGGCGCGGCATTTCGCCATCGAACCGACGATCTCGGCCTCCAGCGGGGAGACGCTGCGTGAGTTGGCGCTGCGCGGGGCGGGCATTGTCCAGCTGGCGGACTTTATGACGCGACGCGATCGGGAAGCGGGCAGGCTGGTACCGCTGCTGGTGCGGGAGACGCTGGACGCGCGTCAACCGATCCACGCGGTGTATTACCACGACGCCCAGCTGGCGGCGCGCCTCACCTGTTTTCTCGACTACGTCAGCGCCCGCCTTGAGGCAGAACCGCCAGAGGCCGCAGAGGGCCTCTGAGGGGATTACAGCGCGTTTTCCAGCACGTAGATCTCGGTACCCAGCACATAGTCCTTGATGGTCTCGCGGTGCTTGAGCATATGCTCGATCTGCAGGTGTTTTTCCAGATGCGACTGGCTTTGCCATTTTTCCAGCATAAACACCGAGTCCGGCGACAGTTTCTGCCAGGGGGCCTGGGTGTGGCTGTCTACCATCGGCGTGTATTCGCCGCAGCCTTCTTCCGCCAGCACCAGCGGCACCAGTTTTTCAATGGCTTGTAACACGGTGGCGCGGTGGCCGGGTTTGACTTTGATTTCTGCGATTACGGTGATCATCATTACCTCGTTGGTTAAGCCCTTCGCTGCCAGTTAAGCAAAAATTTCCGCCAGATGCTCGCGATAACGTGCGATGTCCGTTTCGATATCCGGTTGTTTTATCACGTCATTGCAGATAAAGGTCGGCAAGGCTTCCATCCCCAGGAACTGGTTGGCCTTGTGGAAGTGCAGGTAAACGCCGTCGACGCCGACGCCGTGGAAGAACTGGTTCGGATCGGTGAAAGCCTCGAGCGGGGCGTTCCAGGTCAGGCTCAGCAGGTATTTTTTTCCCTGAATCAGGCCGCCGGAACCGTACTTCTTGCCGGCGTCGGAGCGGGTGCGGCCATCGCTGGCGTACAGGCTGCCGTGGCCGGCGGTGAACACTTCGTCGATGTATTTTTTCAGGATCCACGGCTCGCCCATCCACCAACCCGGCATCTGATAGATGACCGCATCGGCCCACAGGTATTTCTGCACCTCGGCCTCAATGTCATAGCCGTCGTCGACCACCGTGACCTGCACATCGTGCTGCAGATCGCGCAGGAAGCTTTCTGCCACGTCGCTCAGGGTTTGGTTGAGTTCGCCGTTGGAATGGCCGAATTGCTTTTTAGCGTTGATAATCAGGATATTGCTCATCTTTTGCGGCTCCCGTCAGAGTTAAGATAGATGCCGTTTTCCGCTGCGGGGCGCAAAAACAGCTTGCTGAACGAGAGTGTAATCGTTGGCCAGGCAAGTAAAAACGTGACGGCAGGCACAACAGTGTTGATTCTTAATCAACAATCGCGGTGGAATTTTGCCTAAACGCCCCGGCGACAGCGCCTTCGGCCGGCGATCCTTGCGCCAACTGTGACAGCCACCCCGCAGATGGGTTACTATCGCGGGCAGAATCGACAAGCGATGCCTTATTGTCGTCCCAGGGATTGCCAAGCCACGGTCTGAGGATAATTGAGTAATGAGTGATCTGACTCATGACGGTGTAGAGCGTTTACCGCTGCACACATTCACTGAAAACGCCTATCTGAACTATTCCATGTACGTCATCATGGATCGGGCGTTGCCGTACATTGGCGACGGCTTGAAACCGGTACAACGCCGCATCATCTACGCCATGTCTGAGCTGGGGCTGAACAACAGCGCCAAATTCAAAAAATCCGCCCGTACCGTGGGCGACGTGCTGGGTAAATACCACCCGCACGGCGACAGCGCGTGTTATGAAGCCATGGTGCTGATGGCGCAGCCGTTCTCGTACCGCTATCCGCTGGTGGACGGCCAGGGGAACTGGGGTGCGCCGGACGATCCCAAGTCGTTTGCGGCGATGCGTTATACCGAATCGCGCCTGTCCAAATACGCCGAAGTGCTGCTGGCCGAGCTGGGGCAGGGCACCGTCGACTGGATCCCGAACTTTGACGGCACGCTGCAAGAACCGAAGATGTTGCCGGCGCGCCTGCCGAACATCCTGCTGAACGGCACTACCGGCATCGCCGTCGGCATGGCGACCGACATTCCGCCGCACAACGTGCGCGAAGTCGCCGCGGCGGCGGTGGCGCTGCTCGACAAGCCGGGCGCTTCGCTCGATGACCTGCTCGAATTCGTGCAGGGGCCGGACTTCCCGACCGAAGCCGAGATCATCACCCCGCGCGATGAAATCCGCAAAATTTACCAGAGCGGCCGCGGCTCGGTGCGCATGCGCGCCGTGTGGAAGAAAGAAGACGGCAGCGCGGTGATCACCGCCTTGCCGCACCAGGTGTCCGGTGCCAAGGTGCTGGAGCAGATCGCCAGCCAGATGCGCGCCAAGAAGCTGCCGATGGTCGAAGATCTGCGCGATGAATCCGACCACGAAAACCCGACGCGTCTGGTGATCGTACCGCGCTCCAACCGCATCGATCTGGAACAGGTGATGAACCACCTGTTCGCCACCACCGATCTGGAACGCAGCTACCGCATCAACATGAACATGATCGGTCTGGATAACCGCCCGCAGGTCAAAGGGCTGGTGGAAATCCTCACCGAATGGCTGGCCTACCGTCGCGACACGGTGCGCCGCCGCCTGAACTACCGCCTCGAGAAGGTGCTGAAACGCCTGCATATCCTCGAAGGTTTGCTGGTGGCGTTCCTCAATATCGACGAGGTGATCCACATCATCCGCAGCGAGGATGAGCCGAAGCCGGTGCTGATGCAGCGTTTCGGCATCTCCGACACTCAGGCGGAAGCGATCCTCGAGCTGAAACTGCGTCACCTGGCCAAGCTGGAAGAGGTCAAGATCCGCGGCGAGCAGGATGAGCTGGCGAAAGAACGCGATCAGCTGCAGGCGCTGCTGGCGTCCGAGCGCAAGCTGAACACGCTGATTAAGAAAGAGATCCAGGCCGACGCGCAGACCTACGGCGACGATCGCCGTTCGCCGCTGACCGAGCGTGCGGAAGCCAAGGCGATGAGCGAGCACGACTTCGTGCCGTCCGAGCCGGTGACCATCGTGCTGTCTGAAATGGGCTGGGTGCGCAGCGCCAAGGGCCACGACATCGATCCGGCCGGCTTGAGCTACAAGGCCGGCGACAGCTTCCGCGGCGCGGCGCGCGGCAAGAGCAACCAGCCGGTGGTGTTCATCGACTCCACCGGACGCAGCTATGCGCTCGATCCGATGACGCTGCCTTCGGCGCGTGGGCAGGGCGAGCCGCTGACCGGCAAGCTGACGCCGCCGCCGGGCGCCACCATTGAGCAGGTACTGATGGCGGCCGACGATCAGAAGCTACTGATGGCGTCCGATGCCGGTTACGGCTTCGTTTGCACCTTCAACGATCTGGTGGCGCGCAACCGCGCCGGCAAGGTGATGATCACGCTGCCGGATAACGCCAGGGCGCTGCCGCCGATGGAGATCCACGGCGCAGACGACATGCTGCTGTCGATCACCGCCGCCGGGCGCATGCTGATGTTCCCGGTTGCCGATCTGCCGCAGCTGTCGAAGGGCAAAGGCAACAAGATCGTCTCCATTCCGGCAGCCCAGGCGGCGGCCGGTGAAGACAAGCTGGCCTGGCTGTTCGTGTTGCCGCCGCAGGCGTCCGTCACGCTGCACGTCGGCAAACGCAAGCTGACGCTGCGGCCGGAAGATCTGCAGAAGTTCCGTGCGGAGCGCGGTCGCAAGGGCACCCAGCTGCCGCGCGGCCTGCAGCGTATCGATCGCGTCGAAGTGGATGCGCCGGTGCGGGTATCGGGTAGCGACAGCGAAGAGTAAGCGTTGGCGCCAGCGTTAACGGGCGGTCGCAGCATGCTGTGGCCGCCTTATTTATTTTTGCTGGCGTTTATTTTCCAAATAGTTAACATTTCTGCGCATAAAATTATTGTGCGTATTGCTGGCTGGCGGGAAAATAGCGAGAAACGCAGGCGACATCGGCGTGCTTATCGCCTGGCCGGCAAATAATGAGTAAAGGAATCTGCGCAGCGAAGTAAACTGCGTTGGCAGTGTGCTAATGAGGTTGTTATGTTATTGATTTTGCGTGCCGTTCTCGCCACTCTTTTCTGTATTCTGGTGTGTATTTTCGGTTCTGTTTATTGCTTGTTCAGCCCGCGCAATCCCCGCCATGTGGCGACCTTCGGCCACCTTTTCGGCCGCCTGTCGACGCTGTTCGGCATCAAGGTTGAAACCCGCGTGCCGGCCGATGCGGCCAACAACGGCAACTGCATCTATATCGCCAACCACCAAAATAACTACGACATGGTGACGGCCTCGAATATCGTGCAGCCGCGCACCGTGACCGTCGGTAAAAAAAGTCTGGTGTGGATCCCGTTTTTCGGCCCGCTGTATTGGCTGACCGGTAATCTGCTGATAGATCGTGATAATCGTGCCAAGGCGCACGGCACCATCGCCCAGGTGGCGGAGCAGTTCAAAAAGAAAGACATTTCGATCTGGATGTTCCCGGAAGGGACCCGCAGCCGCGGTCGCGGGCTGATGCCGTTTAAAACCGGCGCGTTTCACGCGGCCATCGCCGCCGGCGTGCCGATTGTGCCGATCTGCGTATCGACCACCAGCGGTAATATAAATCTTAATCGCTGGAATAACGGTCATGTGATCGTCGAGATGTTGGCACCGGTGGATACCAGCAAATACGGCAAAGAAAACGTGCGCGAGCTGGCGGCCCATTGCCGCGAGCTGATGGAGGCGAAGATCGCCGAATTGGACGCCGAAGTCGCCCAGCGCAACGCCGCCAAAAAATAAGAGTCTACCGTCTTCAAAGAATACGTTTTTAATTGGCGTTCAGCGCCGTTAACGCCTGAGCGCCTGCTAATCTTGATTGGCGGGCGTTTGGGTTTTGCACACGGTTTAGTTATTGCTTTTCATGGAGAAAATATGTCACTCAGTCGACGTCAGTTTTTACAGGCATCGGGCCTGGCGCTGTGCGCGAGCGCCGTGCCGCTGAGGGCAGAGGCGAGCGGAACGCAGACCCCATTACCCATTCCGCCGCTGCTGGAGTCTCGCCGCGGTCAGCCGCTGTTCCTGACCCTGCAGCGCGCCCACTGGGCGTTTATGGATAACCGCAAAGCGGCGGTGTGGGGCGTCAACGGCATGTATTTGGGGCCGACGGTGCGGGTTTACAGCGGCGACGACGTCAAGCTGATCTACAGCAACCGCCTGCAGGAGCCAGTGGCGATGACCGTCAGCGGGCTGCAGGTGCCGGGCACGCTGATGGGCGGCGCGCCGCGCATGATGTCGCCTAACGTCGACTGGTCGCCGGTGCTGCCTATTCGTCAGGCGGCAGCCACCTGTTGGTACCACGCCAACACGCCGAACCGCATGGCGCCGCACGTTTACAACGGGCTGGCCGGGCTGTGGCTGGTGGAAGATGCCGTCAGCAAAGCGCTGCCGCTGCCCAACCACTACGGCGTCGACGATTTCCCGCTGATCATTCAGGACAAGCGCTTTGATAACTTCGGCACGCCGCAATACGATGCGCCGTCGCAGGGCGGCTTCGTCGGCGATACGCTGTTGGTCAACGGCGTGCAAAACCCGTATGTCGAAGTGTCGCGCGGCTGGGTGCGTTTGCGCCTGCTTAACGCCTCCAACGCGCGCCGCTATACCCTGCAGCTCAGCGACGGGCGCCCATTCAACGTGATCGCCAGCGATCAGGGCTTCCTGCCCGCGCCGGTCGCGGTGCAGCAGCTGTCGTTGGCGCCGGGCGAACGCCGGGAAGTGCTGATCGACATGTCGAAGGGCGACGAGGTGACCATCACCGCCGGTGAAGCGGCGGGCATCATGGATCGCCTGCGCGGCCTGTTCGAGCCGTCGAGCATTCTGGTGTCCACCCAGGTGCTGACGCTGCGCCCAACCGGCCTGCTGCCGCTGGTGACCGACAACCTGCCGATGCGCCTGCTGGCGGATCAGCTGTTGGACGGCAGCGCCAGCCGCACCCGCGATTTCCGCCTGGGCGAAGGCGGCGTTGGCATCAACGGCGCGATTTGGGACATGAACCGCATCGACGTGCAGGCGCAGCAAGGCACCTGGGAACGCTGGAACATTCATGCGGATACGCCGCAGTCGTTCCATATTCAGGGCGTGCAGTTCCTGATCAAACGCGTCAACGGCGCGCAGCCGATGGCGGAAGATCGCGGCTGGAAGGACACCGTCTGGGTCGATGGCGACGTCGAGCTGCTGGTGTATTTCAACCAACCTACCTCCGAACACTTCCCGTTCCTGTATTACAGCCAGACGCTGGAAATGGCCGATCGCGGCACCGCCGGCCAGTTGATGGTGCAGCCGACGATGTAATCTGCGCTGCGGGCCGCTTACGGCGCCCGCAGCCTCTCCAGAAAGGCCTGTACCACCGGCGTGACGCTGTCGGCGCGGTAAACCGCATACAGATCCGCCGGCGGCGCCTGTTGCAGCGAGCAAAAGCGGACGCCGGGCCACGGAATGCGGCCGTAGCTGTCCGGCAGCAGCGTAATGCCGCAGCCTTCCGCCACCAGCGCCAGCAGGGTTTGCGGCTCGTTGACCTGATAAGCGACGTCCGGCAAGAATCCCTGCTGCAGACACAGATTGTGCAGATACAGCCCCAGGCTGGCCTCATGCGGCGGCAGCACGATGAAGCTATCGTTCTGCAGCGCCGCCAGCGGGATGTTTTCCTGCTGCGCCAGCGGATGATCGAGCGGCAGCACCACGGCGATGCTTTCGCTCGCCAACCGTTGGCAGGTTAACCCCGGCAGCGTCTGCTGCTGCGCCTCTCGCCAGACCCCGATATCGATATGCCGCTTTTGCAGCGCGGCGATTTGCTGGCTGGGCGTCAGCTCGTTCAACGACCAGGTGACGCCGGCGCTTTGCTCGCTGAACCGCCGCAGCGCCGCGATCAGGCCGCCCCAGGCCGAGGTGCCGACCATGCCGACCACCATGTGGCCGCCTTCGCCGCGCCCCATCTGTTGCACCTGATGCAGCGCGCTGTCGGCCTGATCCAGCAGCCGCTCGACGTTGCGCAGTAGCGTGCGGCCGGCCGGCGTCAGCGTCATGGAGCGGGTGGTGCGTTTGAACAGCACCACGCCGAGCTGGCTCTCCAGCTCCTTGATGTGCTTGCTGAGCGGCGGCTGTGACATATTCAGCCGCCGAGCCGCCTGGGTGAAGTTCATCTCTTCCGCCACCACGCGGAAATAGTGCAGCAGGCGGAAGTTAATCCGGCCGGGATCGGGCAGGGCATGGGGCTGACTCATCCGGGATATCGTCTCCTTGTGACGCAGCTCAACTTATAGGTAAATGGAATAAATCGGCCGCCAAGAATGTATTGGTCTCGGCTGAGCCTCGCTCTCTACTATGGGGATTATTATCCCCCGCTGAAAGAGAGAATACGATGTTTAATCAAGAAGATGCTTTTACCTGCGCCGATGTCGTCCGCGCACGCCTGCCGGGTTTCCAGCCGAAAGCGGCCTTGATTCTCGGCTCCGGGCTCGGCGCCCTGGCGGAGGTGATGACCGAAACCGTCACCATCGACTACGCGGAGCTGCCGGGCTTTCCGGTGAGCGGCGTCGCCGGCCATGCCGGGCAGCTGGTCGCCGGCAAGCTGGAGGGCGTACCGGTATTGTGCATGAAAGGGCGCGGTCATTTCTATGAAGGGCGCGGCATGCAGGTGATGACTACCGCGGTGCGCACCTTCAAACTGCTGGGCTGTGAGTTCCTGCTGGCGACCAACGCCGCCGGTTCACTGCGCCGCTCGGTGGCGCCGGGCAGCCTGGTGGCCATTACCGATCACATCAACTTCATGCCGGAATCGCCGCTGGTCGGCGCCAACGACGAGCGCTTCGGGCCGCGCTTCTTCAGCCTGGCGAACGCCTACGATCGCGATCTGCGCGCCCAGCTGGCGGCGGTGGCCGAAAGCGCGGGCATCCTGCTGGCGGAAGGGGTATTCGCCGCCTACACCGGGCCGAATTTCGAAACGCCGGCGGAGATCCGCATGATGCAGACCCTGGGCTGCGACGTGGTGGGGATGTCGATCGTGCCGGAAGTCCTGACGGCGCGCCACTGCGGCCTCAAGGTGCTGGTGGTGTCCGCGATGACCAACTACGCCGAAGGGCTGTCGGATACGCCGCTCTCCCATGAACAAACGCTCAGCTGCGCGGCGCTGGCGGCGGACGATTTCATGCGCCTGATCCGCGAACTGTTCAAAACGCTGTAATAGCGCAAGCAAACCGGCGGCGGGCGGCAGGGGGCCTGCCGCATCAATCATCGTTGAAAGCATAATAACAAGGTGATGGCGATGGCGATAAAAACACGATTGAAAGTCATGATTTTCCTGCAGTTCTTTATCTGGGGGGCCTGGCTGGTCACGCTGGGCTCCTACATGATCAACACGCTGCATTTCAGCGGCATGCAGGTGGGTATGGTTTACAGCGCCAAAGGCATCGCTGCGCTGATCATGCCGGGGCTGGCGGGCATCATTGCCGATCGGTGGATGAAGGCCAACTATCTGTATGCGCTTTGCCATCTGCTCGGGGCGCTGGCGCTGTACTGCGCGGCGCAGGTCGAGCAACCGATGCTGATGTTCTGGGTGATGCTGTTCAACGCCATGGTCTACATGCCGACCATCGCGCTCTCCAACGCCATTTCCTATTTTTGCCTCGAGAAGCACGACTTTGACACGGTGAAGGACTTTCCGCCGGTGCGGGTGTACGGCACGGTGGGGTTCATTCTGGCGATGTGGCTGGTCGGCTTTAGCCAAATTGAGCTCAGCAATCTGCAGCTGTACCTGGCTTCTGCGGCGTCGCTGCTGCTGTCCGCCTATTCGCTGACGCTGCCGCGCTGCCCGACCAACCGCGCGGCCGAGTCAAAGAGCTGGGTGAGCGTGCTGGGGCTGGATGCGCTGGTGCTGTTTCGCCAGCGGCGCATGGCGCTGTTTTTCCTGTTCGCCATGTTGCTTGGGGCGGCGCTGCAGATAACCAATACCTTCGGCAACCCGTTCCTGCACGATCTGTCGCTCAATCCGCTGTATCAGGACAGCCTCAGCGTCCGGTATCCGGCGGTGCTGCTGTCGCTGTCGCAGATCTCCGAAGTGTTCTTTATCCTCACCATTCCCTTCTTCCTGCGCCGTTACGGCATCAAGCAGGTGATGCTGATCAGCATGGCGGCCTGGACGCTGCGTTTCCTGTTCCTGGCTTATGGCACGCCGGTCGGCTTTGGTTTCGTTCTGCTGCTGTTGTCCATGATCGTCTACGGCTGTGCGTTCGACTTCTTTAATATCTCCGGCGCTATCTTCGTCGAGAAAGAGGCCGATCACCGCATCCGCGCCAGCGCGCAGGGGCTGTTCATGACCATGGTCAACGGGTTGGGCGCCTATCTGGGGGCGCTCGCCAGCGGCGAGGTGGTGGACTTCTTCAGCCATGACGGCGTGAAAGACTGGCAGAGCATCTGGCTGGTGTTTGCGCTGTATACGCTGGTGCTGGGGATCGTGTTCGCGTTGAGCTTCAACTACCGCCACTCGCCGCAGGAGAGCGCGGTGGCGGCGCAGTAGGGCAGGGGGCGCAGCCTGGCTGCGCCCTGAAACGTCAGGCCTGCGGGAAGCGCTGTTGCAACTGCGGCCAGTCCGGCGGATTGGCGGCCCCGAGGCTGGCCACCACGCAAGCAGCGACCCGGTTGGCCAGATCGACCGCCTGCGGCAGCGGCCAGCCGGCGGACAGGCCCGCCAGTAAACCGGCGCAGTGGGCATCGCCCGCGCCGATGGTGTCGACCACGTCTACCGGATAGGCGGGAACGTGCAGCGGCGGCGTGCGGCCGTCGCAGATCCACGCGCCGTCGCGATCCAGGCGGCAGATCAGCGTCAGATTACGGGCGGCGGCATAGCGCTGCGCGGCCTCTACGGCGTCGCCAGCGCCGCACAGCGCGGCCACTTCGTCGCGGTTGAGCGTCAATAGGGTGTGGCTGTCGCTGAGCATGGCGAAGAAATCTTCGCTGAGCTGAGCGATGCGCGGGCCGGGATCGATCAGGCGCGGTTGGTCGAACGGCATGCGCGTCAGCCACTCGCGCAGCGCTTCGCCGCTTTCGCCCGCCAGCTCGTAGCCGCTGGCGTAGATCAGGGTGTGCTCCGTCAGCGGCAGCGTCGCCAGCTGCGCTTTATTCCATTGGCTTTCGCAACCGGACACCGTGATGAAGGTGCGTTCGCCGTTTGGCTCCACCAGCGCCAGGCACCAGCCGTTGTCCATCTGGCCGTGGCGCAGCAGTACCTCCAGATCCAGTTCGCCCATGGCGGCTTCGACAGCCGCGCCCCATTCGCCGTTGCCAACCGGCATGCCGTTAATCACCGGCGTTTCCAGGCGCACCAGCGCGCGCGCCACGTTGAACGCGCAGCCGCCGATTTGCCGCGCCTGCGGCTGGGCTTCGATATCTTCGCCGCTGGTCGGCAGGCGCGGCAGCGTCATCACCAGATCGCCGACCGCGCCCCCAATAACCAGGACAGGTGTTACAGCTTCCCACTTACTCATTGATGTTCTCTGCGTTGGGTCAGGTACAGACCGTAAGCGATCAGACTCACCGCGAACGATACAAACAGCCCCAGGCTGGAATCGGCGAACAAGCCTTTGGCCAGCGGGCCGTCGATAAAACCGGTTTTGGTGACCAGCAGGCCGCACAGGGCGCCGAGGAACCAGCAGAACAGCGGGGCTTTGCGCACGCCGCGGTTCTGGCCATGCAGGCCGTACAAAGCGTTGCCATCATACCCGTGGCGGCGGCGCAGGCACAGGTAATCGAGCAGGAAAATCGCCTCCCAGGCCGCCAGGAATACGCCGCAGAACACCAGGAAGGAGATGAACGGCCCCATGAAATCGCCGGAGATGAACAGCACATACAGGGCGATGCCCAGCACCACGACCGCGTCGATCGACACCGCCAGCCACTGTTTGACCTGCACGCCGATGGTCAGCAGGTTAAGGCTGGCAGAATACAGGCTGAGCACCGCGATGGTGACGATGCCGGCGGTGGCGGCCAGCAGATAAGGGATCGCCATCCAGGCGGGCAGCACTGAGCCTATCAGCGCGATGGGGTTGGCGGCGCTGGCCAGATCGGGCAGCTGCACGGAAAGCAGGATGCCGGCCAGCATCAGCAGCATCAGCGGCAAACAGGCGCCGCCCATTACCGCGGCGAAAATGCTTTTGCTCGACGAGCTCGGACTTTGATAGCGGCTGTAATCGGCGCCGGCAATCGCCCAGCTGATGCCGGTGCCGGCGGCGATCACCGATACCGCCGGCAGGAAGCCGGTCAACCAGCTGCCGGAAGGCAGCGCCAGCACCTGGCTCCACTCGGTGTTGAACAGGATATAGAGCACCACGATCAGCGTCATGGTGCCGAAGATGCGGCTGAACCAGCTTTGCATCCAGACCACGGTATTTTGCCCCAGCAGGCTGACGACGACAGTGAGCCCGCCGAACAGCTGCAGGCTGAGCGCGGTCAGCAGGTGGCTGCTACCCAACCCGAAGGCCTCGAACAGCGCCGCCAGCGTCAGGGTGCCGGTGATCACATTGACCGCTTCCCAGCCCATCAGGTTGATCCAACTGAACAGGGTGGGCGCCACGTTGCCCTTCAGGCCGAAAATCACCCGCGAGAGCGTCAGCGTCGAGGTGCGCCCGCGCTTGCCGGCGAAGCTGGTGAGGCCGACCAGCACGAAGCTGGCGACGCCGACCAGCGCGGCGAGTACCGATTGCAGGAAGGATAAGCCGAAGCCGACGATAATGGCGCCGTACACCACGCCGAGAATGCCGATATTGGCCGCCGACCAGATCCAAAACAGCTCGATGGGCTTGCCGGTCTGCTCCGCGTCCGGTACCCGATCGATACCGGTGCTTTCTACCTTCCATGCTTCATTGCGATTGATATCGGTCATAGCAAATGATCCCTGTAGCGCAGGGCCGCGAGGGCCGCCGCAGTTGACTGAAAATCGATTCCGTTGGCGCGGTTGACGCCGGCTATTCCGTTGTCGGTGAAGACGCCGATTCCGCGCAGTGTGTAGCGGCTGATACCGCCGGGTCTGTCAAAGTGAGGGCGGTATCCACCTTATCGGGTGAGGCACGTCGGCCGCACGGCGCCAATGAGTGTAGTCAAAGAGTGGGTCTGCAGCGGGGTTTGGCGAAGCGGGAACGTTTCTATTTGCCGACATCAAACCGTTGCGCCCACCGCAAGGGGATCCTGTGATGTGGCTATGAGCAGTGAGCAAGCTATCCATTAGCTACGTTGCTTATTCTCGGCCGTTTGTGCTGACAGTATATCCCCGCTACCGGCCATCAAGGGTATCCTTTAGGGCCGGCAGCGGGTTTTTTATTTTTTTTAAAGTGGGTCCCTGGTGTTGGTGCAATTGATGTATCAACATCAATAAGCACAGATTACGCGCGATCTAGATCCAATGAAAGTCCATTAGGCAAAAATTGTGATGCCACTCTGAAAACATTAGCGATATTTTAGTTAAGGTGAGGGGCTTATCGCCGGATCGGCGATAGGATAAAAAACGAAATCCAGACAAATGGCATAGGTAAGAGGGCGGGCGAATGACGGATTTTATGGCCTGGCTGCGTGGCCATCTGGCGCAGGGGGCGGTAGCGCCGCGTTATATTCAGCTGGCGACGGCGATAGAAACCGCAATCAGGCAGCAGGTGCTGGCGGCAGAGGCGTTTTTGCCGCCCGAACGGCAGATGGCGGAAGGCCTGGCGCTGTCGCGCGTCACCGTCAGCAAGGCGATGAAGCTGCTGGAGGAGAAAGGGCTGATTTCGCGGCAGCAGGGCGTTGGCACCCGCGTAGCGATGCGCATCGGCTATTCCCTCGATAAAGACAGCGGTTTCACCGCTCAGGCGCTGCGCCACGGCAGCAGCGTCAGTAACCGATGGTTGCTGCGCACCCGGGTCGGCGCGCCGGCCAAGGCCGCGGCGGCGCTGGGGCTGGCTGAGGGGGATGAGGTGATCAAACTGCGGCGTTTGCGCTTGCTGAACGGCAGCCCGGTCTCGCTGGAAACCACCTATATTCCGCCGCGCTTCCTGCCCGAACCGGGGCAGCTGGAGCATTCGCTGTATGCGTTATGGCAATCGCGCGGCATCGTGCCTGAAGATAAACACTTTCTGCTGAAGGCGGTGTCCTGCAGCGACGAGGTCGCCGAGCTGCTCAACGTGCCGTGCGGCGCGCCGTTGTTGCACATCACCCAGACCAGCCGCAATGCCCAGGGTGAGGCGCTGGAGTTCAGCGATATCTTGTGTCGCAGCGACGTTTATGAATTCGAAGTGAACGGTTAGCGAAATAACCATGCTCTTTTTGCTGCTAGTGCGTATAATCGCCGCCCGGCGATTAATTAACCTGTAAAAAGAGCAGCAGAATGAGCACCACCAGCCTGATCCAACCCGATCGTGAACTGTTTTCCTATAAGCCTTATTGGGCGGAATGTTTTGGCACCGCGCCGTTTTTACCGATGTCGCGAGCAGAGATGGATCAACTGGGCTGGGACAGCTGCGACGTGATCATCATCAGCGGCGACGCCTATGTCGATCATCCGAGCTTCGGCATGGCGATCATCGGCCGCATGCTGGAAGCGCAGGGCTTCCGCGTCGGCATCATCGCGCAGCCGGACTGGAGCAACAAAGAAGATTTCATGCGGTTGGGGAAACCGAACCTGTTCTTCGGCATCACCGCCGGCAACATGGACTCGATGATCAACCGCTATACCGCCGATCGCAAACTGCGCCACGACGATGCTTACACCGCCGGCAACGTCGGCGGCAAACGTCCGGATCGTGCTACCCTGGTTTACAGCCAGCGTTGTAAAGAAGCCTACAAAGACGTGCCGATCGTGCTGGGCGGTATCGAAGCCAGCCTGCGCCGCATCGCCCACTACGATTATTGGTCGGATACCGTGCGCCGCTCGGTGCTGGTGGATTCCAAAGCCGACATGCTGATCTACGGCAACGGCGAACGCCCGCTGGTGGAAGTGGCGCATCGCCTGGCCGCCGGTGAGAAGATCGGCGACATCCACGATATTCGCAATACCGCGGTGATGCGCAAAGAAGCGCTGCCGGGCTGGAGCGGCGTGGATTCCACCCGTCTCGACAAGCCGGGCCGCATCGAAGCTATCCCGAACCCGTACGGCGACGATCTGCCGTGCGCCGACGGCGCCAAGCCGAAAGAGCCGGAAGCCAAGCCTGTCACCGTGCGCGCCGCCAAGCCGAAGCCGTGGGAGAAGACCTACGTGTTGCTGCCGTCCTTCGAGAAAGTGAAGGGCGACAAGGTGCTGTATGCGCACACCTCGCGCATTTTGCACCATGAAACCAACCCGGGCTGCGCCCGCGCGCTGATGCAGAAACACGGCGATCGCTACGTGTGGATCAACCCGCCGGCGATCCCGCTGACCACGCCGGAGATGGACAGCGTCTTCGCGCTGCCTTATCAGCGCGTGCCGCATCCGTCCTACGGCCAGGATCGCATTCCGGCCTATGACATGATCCGTTTCTCGGTGAACATCATGCGCGGTTGCTACGGCGGCTGCTCGTTCTGTTCGATCACCGAGCACGAAGGGCGCATCATCCAGAGCCGTTCGGAAGATTCGATCGTTCGTGAAATCGAAGAGATCCGCGACAAGGTGCCGGGCTTTACCGGCGTGATCTCCGATCTCGGCGGCCCGACCGCCAACATGTATATGCTGCGCTGCACCAACCCGCGCGCCGAGCAGACCTGCCGCCGCGCCTCGTGCGTGTATCCGGAGATTTGCACCTACATGGACACCAACCACGAGCCGACCATCAAACTGTATCGCCGTGCGCGTTCGCTGGAGGGCATCAAGAAGATCCTGATCGCTTCCGGGGTTCGTTACGATCTGGCGGTGGAAGATCCGCGTTATATCAAGGAGCTGGCGACCCACCACGTCGGCGGCTACCTGAAGATCGCGCCGGAGCACACCGAAGAAGGGCCGCTGTCGAAGATGATGAAGCCGGGCATGGGCAGCTACGATCGCTTCAAGCAGCTGTTTGATCACTATTCGAAGCAGGCGGGCAAAGAACAGTACCTGATCCCGTACTTCATCTCGTCGCACCCGGGCACCCGCGATGAAGACATGGTGAACCTGGCGCTGTGGCTGAAGAAGAACCGTTTCCGCCTCGATCAGGTGCAGAACTTCTATCCTTCGCCGATGGCCAACTCCACCACCATGTATTACAGCGGTAAAAACCCGCTGAGCAAGGTGGGGTATAAGAGCGAAGACGTGGTGGTGCCGCGCGGCGATCGCCAACGCCGCCTGCATAAGGCGCTGCTGCGTTACCACGATCCGGCCAACTGGGCGCTGATCCGCACCGCGCTGGAAGAGATGGGGCTGAAGCACCTGATCGGCAGCCGCCGCGAGTGTCTGGTGCCGGCACCGAGCATCGACGAGCAGCGCGAAGCGAAACGCCTGCAGCGCCATACCCGGCCGGCGCTGACCAAGCATACCGATATCAATCGGCAGCGCACGCCGTCCAACCAACCGCCGCGCAAACCGATTCGCAAAGCCAAGCCGTAACGGCCACGCCGCGTGCGCAAACAAAAAGGAGAACCCTCGGGTTCTCCTTTTTACTTTTGCTCATCACAAACTATCGTAGGCGGCTTCCACTTTCATCAAATGGCGCGGCGCCTGCGGAGCGGGGTGGTATTTGCGCACGTGCCAGTTAAAGGCTTCCGGCGACAGGTTGTTGATCATCGCGATGGCCTGCTGACGGTTGCTGGAGAAGGTGCGCAGCAGCGCGCCGGTACCGTTGACGTAGGCGATGATGGTGGCGTAGCGCAGCGTAACAGGGTTCGTGATCCCTTTAAGCTGCTGTTTTTGCAAGGTGGCCAGGTAGGCGGCGCCGAGATCGATATTGGTGTCGGGATCCCGCAGGTCGTCAGCGTCCGGGCAACCGCGTTTGCCTTTGTAGCGGTAGGCATCGCAGCCGGCGGTATCGGCTTTCAGCTGCATCAGGCCGATAGCGTTGGACTTGCTCACCGCCGCGGGGTTGAAGCCGGACTCCACCTGGATCATGGCGGTGATCAGCTTGGCGTCCACGCCGTATTCGCTGGCGGCGTCTTTAATGGCGCTATCGAAAGCGTGGCGATCGTAGCTGACGCGCTGTTTCTTGCCGGCGCAACCCGCCAGCACCAGCATGACGCAAAGCATGCTCAGCCTTAACCCGTGTGAGAAAGAGAATTTCATGGTGCTCCGTGCTTGTCTGTTTTTTTAACGGCGTTAACCGGCGGGCGAGGCCTCCGGCGTCGTCATCATAACGTCAGGCGGCGTAAGGGAGCAATGCGCGGGAAGGAAAAGCCCCCTCCGGCGGGAGAGGGCTTGGGGAGGGGTTACAGGGTATCCGGATCCGGCCCGAGGCGGTTGCCGACGTCCAGCTTGGCGATCTCGCCCAGTTCGTCCTTATCGAGTTTGAAATCAAACACCTCGAAGTTTTCGCGGATGCGCGACGGCGTGACCGATTTCGGGATCACGATAAGGCCGCTGTCCAGGTGCCAGCGCACCACGATCTGCGCCGGGGTTTTCTCGTATTTCTCGGCCAGCGCCTTGATCAGCGGCTGGTCGAACACCCCTTCACCGCCCTGCGCCAGCGGGCTCCAGGATTCGGTCGCGATGTGGTGCGTGGCGTTCCAGGCGCGCAGCTGGCGCTGTTGCAGCAGCGGGTGCAGCTCTATCTGGTTGATGACCGGCGCCACGTTGGTTTCATCCAGCAGGCGCTGCAGGTGCGGCGTATGGAAGTTGCATACGCCGATGCTTTTCACCAGGCCTTGATCGCGCAGCTTGATCAGTTCGCGCCAGGCGGAGACGTATTGATCTTGCTGCGGGCGCGGCCAGTGGATCAGGTAAAGATCAACATAGTCCAGCCTGAGTTTTTCCAAACTGGTTTCCAGCGCCGCCAGCGGATCGCCCTGATCGTCGTTCCACAGCTTGGTGGTGATGAACAGCTCGCTGCGCGGCAGCGAGCTGGACTGCAGCGCGGCGCCGACGCCTGCCTCGTTCTTGTAGATCGCGGCGGTGTCGATGGAGCGGTAACCGATCTCCAGCGCTTTGCTCACCGCGCGGGTGGTCTCTTCAATACTCGCCTGCCAAACGCCGAGACCCAACTGCGGCATCAGATTACCATCGTGGAGTTTGATGATGGGTTGTTGCGTTGTCATGCGCATCTCCTTGTGTACGGATTGCGGCGCCTGCGGCACCGAAACGGCTATAGATAAATTCTAGTTGGCAAAATGAGCGGTTGCCGGGTTTGCCAGCCTAATTTCAGCGGTGGCGGGAGGGCGACTTTCTCCCCGCTCTCCCTGCGAATGAGCGGTAAGACGGGGGGGCGAAACGATCGGCGGCGCGCGGAGGCGCCTGACGGCACCCGGTGATCGGCCGGGCGCCGGATGCGGCGAAAAATGGCTGACGGAGACTAAAGCCTAGCAAAAAATCGCCGTTTTGCGATTAACGCGCCGCTTCGTAAATGCGGCGGCTGACGTCCAGGGTGATGTCCTGATGCTCGCCCAGGGCGGTCATGCCGTGCTGATGCAGCTTGTCGAGCAGCGCCGGAATGCTGCTGCCGTCGAGCTGATAATCCGCCATGCGGGTCGGTACGCCCATCTGCTCAAAGAAGGCGCGAGTGGCGGCGATGGCACCGTCGATACGGCTGTCTTCGCTGCCTTCGCGCAGGCCCCAGACGCGGTCAGCGTACTGCAGCAGTTTTTCGCGCTTCTGCGCTTTCTTCTCGTGCAGCAGCGCCGGCAGGACGATGGCCAGCGTTTGCGCGTGGTCGAGATCGTGCATGGCGGTCAGCTCGTGGCCCAGCATGTGGGTTGCCCAGTCCTGCGGCACCCCGGCGCCGATCAGGCCGTTCAGCGCCATGGTGGCGCTCCACATCACGTTGGCGCGCACCCCATAGTTTTCCGGTTCGGCCAGCGCGCGCGGCCCGTCTTCCAGCAGGGTCAGCAGCAGGCCTTCGGCGAAGCGATCCTGCACTTTGGCGTCCACCGGGTAGGTCAGATACTGCTCCAGAGTGTGCACGAAGGCGTCGACCACGCCGTTGGCTACCTGGCGCGGCGGCAGCGAGTAGGTCACCACCGGATCCAGCACGGCGAAGCGCGGCTGCACCAGCGGCGAGAAGAAGTGCTGCTTGTCGCCGCTGCTTTTACGGGTGATCACCGCGCCGCTGTTGGATTCGGAACCGGTGGCCGGCAGCGTCAGCACGCAGCCCATCGGCACCGCGTCGGTGATGTGGCTGCCGACGGTCTGCAGGATATGCCAGGCGTCGCCGTCGGCGGTGTAACGGGCGGCGGCGGCGATGAACTTGGTGCCGTCAACCACCGAACCGCCGCCGACCGCCAGCAGGAAATCGATGTTTTCCGCCTTCACCACCTCGACCGCTTTCATCAGCGTTTCGTAGGTCGGGTTCGGCTCGATGCCGGAGAACTCCCGCACGTCGCGGCCGGCCAGCGCGCTGTACACCTGATCCAGCACGCCGTTTTTCTTCACGCTGCCGCCACCGTAGGTGATCAGGATGCGTGCGTCCGCCGGGATCTGGCCGGCCACTTCGGCAATTTGGTCTTTGCCGAACAGGATTTTGGTTGGGGTATGCAGAATGAAGTTTTGCATGGGTGATTTCTCTCTTTCTGTCAGGCGGGCGCCAAAGTGGCGCAAAGGTTTCTGGCCCGTATTGTCAGGAACCTGGCGGCAACGCACAATGCACATTCCTGTCTGGTTCTTGCCTATTCCTACAAGTCGCTGTAGAAATGGCGAGTTTTAAATTATTATTTATGCCGAATCGTTCTGACTGTAAGAGGGGGTTTCCGTGATTGAAATCGATGCGCAGCGCAGCCGCATGGCGCGCCAGGCGATGGCTATCGCCACCGGCAACGGCTACACGCCGTCACCGGTGCCACGGGTAAAGATCCTGTATGTCGATCGCCACTGCCCGCGCCAACCGGTGATGTACGAGCCGGGGATCGTGATCGTCTTTCAGGGGCATAAGGTGGGCTATTGCGGCAACAAGATGTTCCAGTACGATCCGCGCAACTACCTGCTGATGACGGTGCCGCTGCCGTTCGAGTGCGAAACCTTCGCCAGCCCGGAACTGCCGCTGGTTGGGTTGGCGGTCAATATCGATACCCAAATGCTGCAGGACTTGCTGATCGACATTGGCGACGACGACTACCTGATGCAACCGCGGGCGGAGAGCAACGGGGTGAACCTGGCCGAGCTGACGGAAGCGCTGCTGTGCGCCACCGAACGCCTGCTGGACGTGATGGCCAAGCCGCTAGATGCCCGGGTGCTGGGGCCGCAGATCGTGCGCGAAATCCTTTACTACGTGCTGCGCGGCACCTGCGGTGCGTCGCTGCAGGAGCTGGTCAACCGCCATACCCACTTCAGCCAGATCGCCAAGGCGCTGCGGCGCATAGAAAATCAATATGCCGACAACCTCAACGTCGAACAGTTGGCCAGCGAGGTCAACATGAGCGTCTCGGCGTTCCACCACAACTTCAAGGCGGTGACCAACACCTCGCCGCTGCAATACGTGAAGTCGTACCGGCTGCATAAGGCGCGCCTGTTGATGGTGCATGACGGCCTGAAGGCCAGCACGGCGGCGATCCGCGTCGGCTACGAGAGCGCGTCGCAGTTCAGCCGTGAATTCAAGCGCCTGTTCGGCATGACGCCGAGCGATGAAATCGCCCGGCTGCGCGACGCCAACCCGCAGCTGCTGGAGGGCTGAACCGCGTTTACGGGGTCAAGACGATCTTGCCGAACGGTCCGCGATCGAGGTGATCCAACGCCTGCGGCAGCTGATCGAAACGGTAGACCTGGTCGATCACCGGCTGCAGGTTGACGGCGTCCACGGCGCGCACCAGATCTTCCAGCGCGCGGCGGTGGCCGACGCCGATGCCCTGGATCTCCGCCGATTTCAGCAGCAGCAGGCCGGCGGGGGCGGAAATCTCGGCGCCCGCCAGCACGCCGATCACCGAGATGCGGCCGCCCACCGCCACGGCGCGTACCGAGTTGCCCAGATTCGGGCCGCCGACGGTGTCGATCACATGGTCGATGCCGCGATCCTGCGTCAGCGCATAAATTGCTTCCACCCAATCGCCTTTCAGCCGGTTGATGCCGTGACTGGCGCCCAGCGCCTGGGCACGCGCCAGCTTTTCATCGCTGCCGGAGGTCACATACACCTCGGCGCCGTGCGCTTTGGCGATCTGCAGCGCGAACAGCGCCACCCCGCCGGTGCCTTGCACCAGCACCGTCTCGCCGGCATGCAGTTTGCCTTGCTCCACCAGCGCGAACCAGGCGGTTAGCCCGGCGCACGGCAGGGTGCTGGCCTGCACGTCGTCCAGCGACGCCGGCGCCGCCACCAGCCAGTCCTCATGCAAAATCACATATTCCGCCAGCACGCCCTGATAGAAACCGCCGAGGGTGTGGTAAGGCACCTGGCGCGCATTGCCGTACGGTTTTTGCCGGCCGTCGAGCCAACCGGGGCTGAAGGTAGAGATGACCCTAGCGCCGGGTTGGAAGCGGCTGACGCCGGGGCCGATAGCGTCGACCTCGCCGGCCATGTCCGAGGCGGGGGGGAACGGCTGCGGCAACGTCAGCCCCATGCCGCTTTCAATCATCAGTTTGTCGCGGTAGTTGAGCGCGACCGCTTTCACTTTCACTCTGATTTCGTGTGGCCCCGGCTGCGGGATCGCGTCGACGGTCAACCGCAGGTGTTCACGCCCCAGGGCGTCCATCGTCCAGCGTTGTATCGTGTCGGTCATGATGTTCTCCAAAGTCAGCGATTAACGACCGGTCGATAATATCGTTGATGAAGGTTCGCCAGTGGCGATAAGATTTCCGAAGATTGTTTCTTTTAGGGCGACAAATCATGAGCGATCGGTTGAGCGGTATTTCGGTATTCGTCACCGCCGTGGAGGCGGGCAGTTTTGCGTTGGCGGCCAGCCGGCTGCACCTGTCGCGTTCGGCGGTGGGGAAAACCATCGCCCGGCTGGAACAGCGGCTGGGCGTGCGGCTGTTTCATCGCACCACCCGCAGCCAGAGCCTGACCGACGACGGCGCGTTATTCTATGAGCGCTGCCTGCGAGCGCTGGAGGAGATCCGCGGTGCGGAAACGCTGCTGGAGTCGGGCAAGCGACAGGTCAGCGGCCGGCTGCGGGTATCGATGCCGGTGCTGTTTGGCCGCATGTGTATTGCGCCGCTGTTGACCGAGCTGACGCGCGAGCACCCGGGCCTGGAGCTGGAGCTGTCGTTCAACGATCGGGTGGTGGATCTGATTGAGGACGGCTTCGATATGGCGATCCGCAACGGCACGCTGGCCAACAGCGGCGGGCTGGTGGCACGCCGCATCGGCGATCACCGCATGGCGCTGTGCGCCTCGCCGGCCTATCTGCAGCGGTGCGGTGAACCGCACAGCATCGAACAGCTGGCACAGCATGAGGCGGTGACCTATATGCGCGCCGGTGCACGGCGCAGCTGGTTGGTATTGGATAGCGACGGCAAGCCGCAGGAAGTGATGCCGACTAACCGGCTGCAAATGGACGATCTGCAAGCGATTGCGGATGCGGCGACGGCGGGGTTCGGCATTGCCTGGCTGCCGTGCTGGCTGGTGCGTGAGCAGCTGTTGAGCGGGGCGCTGGTGCGCTTGCTGCGTGACCGGCCGGGCGCCGCCTTTGAAGCGCATGCGGTGTGGCCGCACACGCCTCACCTGCCGCTGAAGGTGCGGCTGGCGGTGGATACGCTGGTAAGCAAGTTACCCGCCAGTCTGGCGTTGGTCGAGAAGGCGCTGTAGTGCGCCGGGCTCAGGAGGAGGCGCGCTTTTTACGCCAGATCACCAGCATGGCGCCCAGCAGGCCGACGAACAGCAGCAGCAGCGGCAGCAGCATCAGGCCGGTCATCACCTGGCTTTCGTAGCGCTTCACCAGCGGGATTTGGCTGAAAGCGTAGCCGAGGCCCACCAGCGCGCAAACCCAGATCGCCGCGCTCAGCCAGTTGAACACCTGGAAGCGTGAGCTGTTGAGCCCGGAAATGCCGGCCATGGTCGGCAGCAGGGTGCGCACGAAGCCGAGGAAGCGACCGATCAGCAGCGCCGTCAGCCCGTGGCGGTTGAACAGGTTATGCGCGCGCTGGTGATATTGCGCCGGCAGCTGCAGCAGCCAGCCCTTCACCAGGCCGGTGTGGCCCAGCCAGCGGCCCTGGATATAGCTCAGCCAGCAGCCGAGGCCGGCGGCGGCGGTCAGAATCAGCAGGGTGGGGGCAAAGCCCATCACGCCTTTGGCGATCAGCGCACCCGACAGCAGCAGCAGGCTGTCGCCGGGGAGGAAGGAGGCGGGCAGCAGTCCGTTTTCCAAAAACAGAGTGGTGAAAAGTACGGCGTAAACCACCCAAATTACGCTTGGATCGGCGAGGGCGATAAAGTCCTGCTGCCAAAGCGCATGAATAATCTCTCGTAATACATCCATTTTATGTCCTGTTGCATGCCGGTTGCGCCCAGGGTCACGTTCTCCAGGGTGCGGCGGTTACCGTATCTGACAGTTACCCGGGTAGTGTACCGCTAATAGCTTAAGCCGACATTAAACGAGACGAAGAAAATTAGCGGAATCCGCCTTAGCGCACGCCGTTGAGGCGATCGAAACCGGCCGCCAGATCGGCGATCAGGTCTTCGACGTTCTCCAGGCCGATGTGCAGGCGCACCAGCGTGCCGGAGAAATCGACGCCGCCTGCCGGACGGATCGCTTCCAGCTCTTCCGGCTGGTTGGCCAGGATCAGCGACTCGAAGCCGCCCCAGGAGTAGGCCATGCTGAAGTGGCTGAAGTTGTCCAGGTAGGCGGCCAACTGCGCATCGTCCAAGCGCTCTTTCAGCACGAAGGAGAACAGCCCGTTGCAGCCGCTGAAGTCACGGCGGTAGAACTCGTGGCCCTTGCAGCTGGGCAGGGCCGGGTGATTGACCGTCGCCACTTCCGGCCGCGCCGCCAGCCAGTGGGCGACTTCGATGCTGCTGCGTTCGTGCTGCTTCAGGCGCACGCTCAGGGTGCGCAGGCCGCGGCTCGCCATGTAGGCGGTGTCGGCATCCACCATCTGCCCCATCAGGTAGGAGTACTCGCGCAGCCGATCCCAACAGCGCGCGTTGGCGACGGCGGTGCCGAGCATGTAATCGGAATGGCCGATCAGGTATTTGGTGCCGGCCTGAATCGAAATGTCGATGTCGAAATCCAACGCCTTGAACAGCACGCCCGCCGCCCAGGTATTGTCGATCATGATCACCACCTCCGGCGCTACGGCGCGAATGGCCTGCACCATCGCCGGAATGTCCTGCACTTCCAGGGTGATGGAGCCGGGGGACTCAAGGAACACCACGCGGGTATTGGGTTGGATCAGCGTGGCGATGTCGGCGCCGATCAGCGGATCGAAATAGGTGGTGCTGACGTTCATGCGGCCGAGGATATGGGTGCAGAAATCCTGGGTCGGTTCGTACGCCGAGCCCGTGACCAGCAGGTGATCGCCGGCGCCGACGAACGACAGGATCGCATTGGCCACCGCCGCGGCGCCGCAGGGGTACAGCACGCAGCCGGCGCCGCCCTCCAGTTCTACCATCGCATCCTGCAGGGCGAAGTGGGTCAGCGTGCCGCGTCGGCCGTAAAACAGCTCGCCGTGGGCGCGTTGCGCGGTGGCATGCTTTTTGGCGGCGACGGAGTCGAAAACCAAAGAAGAGGCGCGTTGCGTGACGGGATTGACGGAGCCCTGGGTGTAGCGTTTGCCGCGGCCGGCGCCGATCAGCGTGGTTTCGATGTGTTTTGACGTCATGGTACCTGGCTCACCTCTGGTTGCTCTGCACGTGCCCGTTTGCGATAGCCCTTACGTTAGCATGAGTTAATATGGCCATCCAGACGTTTTAACTTCCAGATATAGAAACGGCTATAATTGGCTGCCGGGCGCGCCTTTCTCACCTCATCCTTCTGCCGTGGTGCGAGAGAGAAGCCCATTCCTCGGTCAAGACGCCGTTCGGCAGCGTGGCCTTGTTGCGTCGTTGTGGGAGAAAAGTAACGAAATAAGCCCATAAAAGGGGCGTTTGGCGGTGAACGGGCGCAGATTGGCGCTTTGCGGCGGGGCTGGCTAAAATTTTCTCGTTTATTTGGTAAATAATAATGAGAACTACTATCAATCCCCGGTTGGTTTGATATGATCGCACGCTGAATTATTCCTTAATTTTGATCGGTAATGGGTGGAGGCACAGCGTGAAAACGGCTGGCAAGAATTTAAATCAAGGATCGTTCGGCCAGGGCCGGGCGCAGTGGGGCAAGGCCTTCGGCCGCAGCCTGATGGCTTCTATGGTGCTGGTCGTGGGGCTGGCCGGCAGCGCGCAGGCAGCGCCGGCGGCCAATCCGGCCGTTACCGAAAGCGTTGCGCCGACCACCGCGCCTGCAGCCGCCGCGCCGGAGAGCATCACGCCGGTGAACCCGGCGCCAACGATCCAGCCACCGGAAACCCGCGGCATGGACCTGTCCGTTTGGGGCATGTACCAGCACGCCGACGCGGTGGTGAAAGCGGTAATGATCGGCCTGGTGCTGGCCTCGATCGTGACCTGGACCATTCTGTTCTCCAAAGGCAGCGAACTGCTGCGGGCCAAGCGCCGTCTGCGCCGCGAACAGCTGGCGCTGGCCGAAGCGCGCTCGTTGGATGAAGCCTCCGAGCTGGCGCAAAACTTCGGCCCGGAAAGCGTCAGCGCGGTGTTGCTGAACGATGCGCAAAATGAGCTGGAGCTGTCTGCGGAATCCAACGACAACAACGGCATTAAAGAGCGTACCGGCTTCCGCCTCGAGCGCCGCGTGGCGGCCTACAGCCGCAACATGGGCCGCGGCAACGGTTTCCTGGCTACCATCGGCGCCATCTCGCCGTTCGTCGGCCTGTTCGGCACCGTGTGGGGCATCATGAACAGCTTCATCGGCATCGCCCATTCGCAGACCACCAACCTGGCGGTCGTGGCGCCGGGCATCGCAGAGGCGCTGCTGGCGACCGCGCTGGGCCTGGTCGCGGCGATCCCTGCCGTCGTTATCTACAATATCTTCACCCGCGTCATCAGCGGCCATCGCGCCCAGGTGGGCGACGTAGCGGCGCAGGTCTTGCTGCTGCAGGGCCGCGATCTGGATCTGGCCGCAACGGCGGAAGCCAAGCGCTCACAGCACGCACACCAACTGCGGGCGGGGTGAGTCATGGCGATGCGCTTAAATGAAGATCTGGACGACAGCGGCGAACTGCATGAAATCAACGTGACGCCGTTTATCGACGTTATGTTGGTGCTGTTGATCATCTTTATGGTGGCCGCGCCGTTGGCAACGGTAGATATTCGCGTCGATCTGCCGGCTTCTTCCGCCAAACCGCAGCCGCGGCCGGAAAAACCGGTGTTCCTGTCGGTGAAGGCCGACAAGCAGCTCTACGTCGGCGATCAGCCGGTGAATGCCGATCAGCTGACTTCGGTGCTGGATCAACGCACTCAGGCGAACAAAGAAACCACCATCTTCTTCCAGGCGGACAAGAGCGTGGACTATGAAACGCTGATGAGCGTGATGGACACCCTGCGTAAAGCCGGCTACCTGAAAGTGGGGCTGGTGGGCATGGAAGGCGCCGCCAAGTAGCGGCAGCAAAACGATAAAGGGCGCTCAGGCGCCCTTTTTTATTGATTCAGAAATATCACTCCCCGGCCAACAACGCCCGGGAACCGGCATGGCGCCAGTGGATGCGGCCCGGCAGATAAAGCGCATTCTGTTCCAGCGGCCGCTCATCGATGAGCGCGGTAACCTGGTCGAAACTATGCTGCGCCAGCGCCCGGCAGTCTTGCGCGACCGTATCTATCTTCAGCGTCATGCAATCGAACAGGTAGTGATCGTCGAAGCTGCACAGGTGGATGTCGCTCTCCATCAGCTGATGCTGCGTCAGATAACGCAACACCCCTTCCAGCAGGCCACAGGCCGCGGTGAACAGCGCTTTGGGCGGACGCCCCAGCTGTGCGCACAGCTGAGCGAACATCTCGTAACCCGAGCTGGGGTGGTAGCTGCCGTTGATGATCCATTCCGGTTTGCACGTTACGCCGGCGCGCTCCAGGCCAAGCTGGAAGCCGGCCAGCCGATCGCGGGTCGGCGAAATGCGCGGCTGCCCGCCGAGAAAATAGATCTCATCCGGATGTTGGCGCGCGACCTTTTCCACCAGGTCGGCGGTCGCATTAACCGAATCGGTGATCACCAGCGGCAGCTCGGAACCGGCGATCAGGCGGTCCATCTGCACCACCGGGAGCCCGGCGTTGATCTTCTGGTATTCCGCGTCGTTCAGCTGACTGGAGGCGACGATCAAACCGTCGACTTGCCGCTGCACCAGACTGTTCACTGCCATCATCTCCTGCGCCGGGTTTTCATCGGTGCAGGCGATCAACAGCTGCAGACCGGCTTCGCGGCACAGCGTTTCCAGCTCGCGCGAGATCACCGCAAAGCCGTAGTTGGTCATCTCCGGCACCACCAGCCCCAGCGTGTGGCTGCGGTTGGAGCGCAAAGAGCGGGCGTGGATGCTGGGCTGATAATGGTGTTCGTGCGCCAGCGCCAGAATGCGATCGCGGGTGTCGTCGGACACCCGGTATTCCTTGCTGCGGCCGTTCAGCACCAGGCTGGCAGTCGATTTCGACACCCCGGCCAGCGTGGCGATGTCACTGATGGTAATGCGTTTATTTTTTTTCACTGACGCCATCTGAAGTCATCGGAGGATGCGTCATTCTAGCATGCATGGCGTCAGCGGCCAGTATTCCAACGCCAGCGGCGCGCTCCCGTTCAGCCGCAGTTGCGGTTCACCTGCCGGGAAGTAGCGCGCGCTCATCACCGCCTCGCCGTGGTTGATGAAGATCTCCACGCTGGAGCGATCGAACAGCAGCTGCAGATGCGTGACCTGGCCGCGCCAGTAACGGTGCTCCGGCCGGCCGTCGGCCAGAGAGGCGCGCGTCAGCTGCAGCCGCTCGCCGTCCCAGTTCAGCGTCATCGCGTCGCCAAAGGCGGCGCTGAACGCGCCCTGCGGCGTCAGCTGCAGCTCCGCGGCGCCCAGCGCATAGGTGGGGGCGTCATCGGCGCGGCCTCGCCAGTCTTCTCGCTCGCCGCGCAGCTGTTGCAACTCGTGCGCTGGGCGCTGGTGGAGGCGGCCATGCCGCAGCGACAGCTCGCGTGGGCAGGTCATGGTGTGGATCCAGCCATAACGGCGCGTCGGATGGGCTTCTTCATCTTGCTCGGGCACGCCCATCCAGGCGAACAGCAGGCGGCGGCCATCTTCTGCCAGCGTCGTCTGGGGCGCGTAGAACTCGAAGCCGGCGTCCAGCTCGTGAAATTCGCCGTGGCTGAAGGCCGCCTGCCGATAATCCAGCTTGCCGAGCAGATAGCCGGCCTGATAACGGTTGAGGTAGCGTTCCGGCTGTGGCGCCAGCCCCTGCGGGCAGCAGATCAACACGTCGCCGCCGTCCAGCGAGAACAGATCCGGGCACTCCCACATGTAGCCGAATTCGCCCAGGTCATTCAGGCCGGAACCGGCGATCTCTCCCAGCGCTTGCCAGTCGCGCAGATTGCTGGAGCGCAGCAGCAGCACCTTGCCGCGATCCTGCAAGTCACGCGCGCCGAGCACCATGTACCAGGCATCCTGATGACGCCACACTTTCGGGTCGCGTACGTGGCCGCTGTAGCCCTCCGGCAGCGGCAGCACCGGCCCGAGTTTGCGGTATTCGCCCCGATCGCTTGCCTGAGCCAGGCATTGGTAAGCGGTGCGTGAACCGTCGGGGAATTTCACGTTGCCGGTGTAGATCAGCGTGACTTTGTCTTCCGCCACCACCGCCGAGCCGGAGTAACAGCCGTGGCTGTCGTAACAGGCGCCCGGTGCCAGGGCGAGCGGCTGATGTTCCCAATGCACTAAATCGATCGACTGCCAGTGTCCCCAGCACTTGTTGCGATGATCGCAGCCCAGCGGATTCCACTGATAGAACAGGTGATAAACGCCGTTGTACTGGATAAAGCCGTTGGGATCGTTCAGCAAGCCAACGCTGGGCGCCAGATGCCAGGTCGGGCGGTGCGGATCGCGCAGCGCGAGTGGCTGGCCGTTCATGACCGCCCGCAGTGCCTGTTTGATTAAGCTGAGTTCTTCCATCATTGTGCGTCCGTGTTGTATTTCAGCAGCAGGGAGAGCACGAAGGCGCTGCCAAAAGCGATTGCCAGGCCGATGATATAGCTGACCAGCGAACTGGCCTGCACGATCGCCATGCCGGGGATCGCCGTCAGCCCGACCGCGTTCATGCCGACGTGGTTGGCCACTACCCAGGCGCCGCCGAGCGCGCCGCCCGCCAGCGCCGCCAGGAAAGGCTTCACGAAGCGCAGGTTGATGCCGAACAGCGCCGCCTCGGTGATGCCGAGCATGGCGGAAAAGGCCGAAGGCACCGCGATGGCTTTGATTTTGGCGTCGCGGGTTTTGAAATACACCGCCAGGCAGGCGCCGCCCTGCGCGATGTTGGCCATCGACCAGATAGGCAGCAGGAAGTTGACGCCGATATTGGGGTTACCGAGCAGCCCGGCCTCTACCGCATGGAAACTGTGGTGAATGCCGGTGATGACGATAGCGGAATAGAGGCCGCCGAACAGCAGCCCGGCGAACCATCCCGCATGGGCAATCAGCGTGCTGAGCACGAAGGAGATACCATCGCCCAGCGCGCGGCCGGCGGGGCCGATAAACAGCAGGGCGACAAAGCCTGAGATGACCACCGTCAGGAACGGCGTCAGGATCAGATCGAGCGCGTTGGGGATCACTTTGCGCAGCCGTTTCTCCAGCAGGCTCATGAACCACACCGTCAGCAGCACCGGGAACACGGTGCCCTGATAGCCGATCATGGCGATGTCCAGACCGAAGAAGTTCATGGTGTGGAACCCTCCGGCGACGCCCCAGGCGTTGGTCAGCGCCGGATGCGTCAAAATGCCGCCGAGCGTGGCGCCCAAGTAGGGATTGCCGCCGAATTCGCGTGCGGCGGTAAAGCCGATCAGAATCGGCAGGATAATGAACGCCGCCGAGCTGAACATATCCAGCATGATGAACAGCGCGCTGTTGGCATCGGCCCAGCCGTAGGTTTTCACCATGCCGAGCAGCCCCATCAACAGGCCGGAAGCGACGATCGCCGGGATGATCGGCACGAAGATGTTCGACAGCAGGCGGGCGATGCGCTGCAGCGGGTTGAGCTTTTTCGCCGCAATATCGGCGGCTTCGGCCTTGCTGGATTCGCTGACGCCCGCCGCCTTGATGAATTCCGCATGCACCTTGTTGACCAGCCCGGTGCCGAAGATCACCTGGATCTGACCGGCGTTGCTGAAGCAGCCTTTGACGCCGTCCAGTTTGCCGATGGCCTCTTTATCCACTTTGCTGTCGTCCACCAGTACCAGGCGCAGGCGCGTGGCGCAGTGGGCGGCGCTGGCGATATTCTCTTTACCACCGAGCAGCGGCAACAGCGCGTTGGCGGTTGCGGTAATGTCCATGTTGTCCCCTTGCTAAATAAAAATGCCGCTGCGCAGTTTGCGGCGCAGCGACGTGAATCGATGTCAGAAGAAATACTTGAATCTGGCGCGCATGCCGTAACGTTGGTCGTTGTCGCCGTTGGCTATCTTGTTGTCGGCGTTGGCTTCCAGCAGTGAGACATAGGCCCCCAAATACAAATTGAAATTCTTCATATTCATAATGTTAGGTATCTGATACGACGCATGAACGGTGTGGATGTCGTAGTTGCCCGGTTCGCTGAGCGGGTTGTGGATATCGGCGGCGATCCCGGCGGTATTGAACTCTTTGATATTGTTATGGGCATAGATATAACCCAGTTCGAAGCGCCGCCACAGCACGTTCACGCCGGCGGTGAAATCTTGCTCGCCTGACGCATCCAGATAGGCGGTGCTCAGGTTGGCTACCACGCCGTTGTTCGGATCGGCTGCGCTGTTGTTCCAGCTCATCGTCATGCCGTAGCCGTTGCGCTTGGACTGATCGACGAAGCGGCCCTGGCCGTCCTGATAGCCGTAGGCGTTATTCACCACGTTGCTTTCCATTGCCGCCGCGATGCTGAAGGCGTCTTTTTTCCAGGCGATCACCGGGCGCAAATAGGCGACGTTTTTCTTATTGTCCAGGGCGTTGCCGTGGTAGCTGTTGTCCTGGAACAGCGAAGTGCCGTCCTCCACCAGCGTGTTCAGCTCGAAATAGACATCACCGGCGTATTTGCTCAACATCAGGTTGCCGCCGCTGCTGCTGCGGCCGCGGCCTTCTTTCATCATGTAGATATAGCCGAAGCCGTCGGCGTACAGATCGTTGGCGGTATTGCCGGAGTATTGAATGAAGGTGTCCTGATTCAGCGGGAACATGTCGTAGGCTTCAAAGCGGCCGATTTTGGTTTGCCAGTTCTTTTCATTGCCGAAGAAGAAGGCGGCGTCGTCCAGATTCATTTTGCCGGTCATGTCCGCCAGCGGCTGCACGCTGAAGCCGGAGAAGTTACCGTCCTGATTGCGGCGGTAGCCGTCCAGCCCGACCAGAATGCGGCCGTTGATATCCCAACGTTCTTTGTTGCCGGGCTTCCAGTCCTTGTGGTCGCTGCCTTTCAGCGACGTCAGCTGGCCGCTGCGGCTGGCACCGTCCAGGTTGAACTCCACGTCGCCGTACAGCTTCAGCTCATTGAATCCGCTCAATTTCAGCGCGCTGGCCGGGGCAATCGGCGTAGCGGCATGCTGCGCAATCTGCGCGGTTTGCCGTTCGGTGTTGGCGGTGCGTTGTTCCAGCTGTTGCGCCCGGCGTTCCGCCGCCGTCGCGCGGGTTTCAGCCTGTGCGGCGCGCCGTTCCGCCAGCGCCAGACGTTGTTCCAGGGCGTTGAGGCGCGCCTCGATGCCGCCGCTGCCCGATGCCGCTGCGCTGGAAGCGGAGAGGAAAAGCCCTGTTGTTATCGCCAAATAGCTGAGTTTTTTCATCATCGTCTATCATCCGGGTAAGGGTTGTTATTATTGTTTGCTAAATTGATAAACCGGTTTTTCATGGCGAAAGATAACGAGAGGGAGGCGAGCTGGCAACTCAGTTAGCTAACCCGATTCAGCTATTGTGATCGAGCGCGCAAATCGTGGGCAAAAGACCACGGCGAACCTGGGGATCGCCGTGGATGCAGAGGATCAACGGAGGAAAGCCGCCAGCTCGTCGGCGTGGGGCAGGGCGGTCATGGCGCCTTTGGCAGTGGTGGCCAGTGCGCCGCAGGCCTGCGCCTGGGCGATAACCGCCGGCCACTGCGCTTCCTGCGGCAATTCGTGCAGGCGTGCCAGTGCCGCTAACAGCCCAGCGACGAAGGCGTCGCCGGCGCCGGTGGTATCGACCGGAACGACAGGCGCTGCGCGGAAATGACGCAGCCGTTGGCCGTCATGCACATAGACGCCGTCGCCGCCCAGCGTCACCAGCAGCAGGCGCAGCGGATAGGTTTGCATCATCCAGCGAATGGCGTTCTCCAGATCGTCAAGATGGCTGATGAAAGCCAGCTCTTCGCGCGACAGTTTTACCACGTCCGCCAGCAGAAGCGCCTTTTGCAGGCAGGGGCGCAGCGCTTCCGGCTGGCGCCAGACCTCTTCGCGGATGTTGGGATCGAAACTGACCCGGCCACCGGCCGCCCGGATGCGCTCCATCGCGGCAAAGGCCGCGCTGCGGCTGGGCTCCTGCGAGAGCGCGATGGAGCAGAGGTGCAGCCATTCCCCCCGTTGGAAATCCGGCAGATCGTCAGGCTGCAAAAACAGATCGGCGCTGGGCTGCACCATAAACGTGAATGAGCGCTCACCCTGCAGATCGAGATCCACCACGACCGTGGAGGTGTGGTGTTCGGGGTCCGGCCGCATATGGCCGATATCCACCCCTTCATCGCTCAGCACCTGCTGCAAAAAGGCACCGAAGCCGTCTTGCCCCACCCGCCCGATAAAGGCGCTGTCGCCACCGAGCCGGGCGATGCCCACCGCCACGTTAGCCGGCGCGCCGCCGGGGCATTTGAGATAACCGTTGGCATTTTCCGGCACCAGGTCGATCACGGCGTCACCCAGTACCCATACGCGATTTATCATGCTTAATCCCTGTTTTTGTCCTTGTCAGATGGGGTGCTAAAATAGAAGAATCGGTTTAGCAAGGCAATGAAATAATATCCGACCGTGAGCGAGATCAAAAAAATAGCGGGGGTGGGGCAGGGATAAGGTTTTGAGAATGCGCCCTCCGCAGGAGAACCTACGTCTGTGGGCGCCACAAAGAGGCTGGCGGTTTAATTTCCGCGATTTCAATCTACAACGCTTTACTCCTGGCCCATCAGCGGGTCGCTGACGCTGTGCTCGCCATCCTCCAACCGGCCCGCCAGGCGGCGCAGCCAACCTCCCGGGCTTTGCAGCGTAAGGTCATACCAACCGCCGCTGGCGCGGGCGTCAAACCTCTGTTGGTGACTGCTGCCCGCCGGCAGCGTGATGTGCCACGGGCCCTGCTGCGTATAGGGGCAGCGTTCGAGGGTAACCGCGATCGCTTCGGTGCCCGGGTTGTTCAGCTGCAGCTGCAGGCTGCGGCCCGTCGGGCGCAAACGCACCTCCGGCTGCGGCCGGTTCAGGGCGCCGCGCAGTTCACGATGAAAGCCGTTGGGGCCGAGCAGCCACAGATGGTACTCATCCTCCGTCTGCCAGTCGTCGCTGACCGCCTTGCCCGCCTCGACGGTAAAACGGCGCGGGATCTGCGCCAGATCTCGCCGATCGTAGACGTGAAACACCGCTCCCTGCTCGCCGGTATTGAACAGGTTCAGCGTCACGCGGCGCTGTTCGGCCTCGACGGTGGCCTCGACGTGCAGCTGGTAGGGCAGCGCGCGGGAAGGGCGCGCCAGGCGACGTTGGTGGGGCAAACGCTGGTGGACAGGCGATGGCAGCGGTACCTGCGGCAGCTGTTCCTGGCGCTGGCGCAGGCCATCGGCGGCGTGGCGACTGGTGGCGGGCAGGTTCGGCAGCGCTTCGCCGTTAGGGTCGACAAAGTTGAACGCCGAGGTGAGATCGCCGCACACGGCGCGGCGCCAGGCGCTGATGTTGGGTTCATGCACCTGAAAGCGCTTTTCCAGGAATTGCAGCACCGAGGTGTGATCGAAGACCTGCGAATTGACCCAGCCGCCGCGGCTCCAGGGCGACAGCACCAGCATCGGCACCCGCGGGCCGGGGCCGTAGATGCGGCCGTCCGGCGGCGGTTGATCCTGCGAACCGGGCGGCGCCACGTGCTGGAAGATCTCGGTGTCGAACGGCACCGTCGATTTACCGGCGAAGCTGCCGTCCTCGCGCAGCGACGGCGCGGAAGGCGAAGGCATATGGTCAAAAAAGCCGTCGTTTTCGTCGTAGTTGACCAGCAGGACGGTTTTACTCCACACCTCCGGGTTGTCGGTCAGCGCGTTGAGGATCTCTTGGGTGAACCAGCCGCCCTGCACCGGGCTGGAGGGATCGGGGTGTTCCGAATAGGCCGCCGGCGCGATGATCCAGCTGACCTGCGGCAGTTTGCCCTGCTGTACGTCGGAGCGGAACCCGGTCAGCATGGCGTCCAGATCGTTGCCGTCGGCGGCCGGCAGGGTGTTGCCGTTGCCTTTGTACAGTGGCGCGGCCTCGTTAAGCGCATCGCGATAGGGCACGAAGGCGTTGAAGTCTTTCGGCGGCCGCGCCGGATTGCCCACCTGAATGCTGGCGGCGCGGTATTGGCGAAAACCCGCCAGCGGGTTGTCGGTAAAGTTGTCCGGCAGGAATTGATACACCTTCCAGCTGACGCCGCTCGCCTCCAGCCGTTCCGGATAGGTTGTCCACTGGTAGCCGATCTCCGCCGGGCCGGGGCTGTCCCATTCGTTGACCACCACCGCCACGTCGGCGGCGGACGGGCCGTTGGTGCCGGTCCAGTGGAACAGCCGGTTGGTGTTGGTGCCGGCGTGAATAGCGCAGTGATAGGCGTCGCAGAGGGTAAAGGCGTTGGCCAGCGCGAACTGGAACGGCAGCTCATGCTGGCGGTAGTAGCCCATCGAGGCCGGCGTTTTGTAGGTGGGCCAGGCGCTCATGCGGCCGTGATCCCAGGCGGCTTGCTCATCCACCCACGAATGCGGCGTGCCGGTGACGCGCTGGGCGTTGCCGCGTTTGCTGTCCAGGTGGTAGGGCAGCACCAGTCGTTCGGCGCCCTGCTGTTGCCAGACATGGCGATCGCCGGGCAATGGAATGGTAAAGCGATCGCTGAAGCCGCGCACGCCCGGCAGGGTGCCGAAGTAGTGGTCGAAAGAGCGGTTCTCCTGCATCAGGATCACCACGTGTTCGACGTCGCGCAGGGTGCCGGTGCGGTTGTTGGCGGGGATGGCCAGCGCTTTGCGAATCGAGGCGGGCAACAGCGAGAACGCCGATCCGATGGCGGCAGCCCGCAGGATGTCTCTGCGTGAAAGGTCAGGCATGCGTCGTTAATCTCCGTCAGTGTGCTTTGAAGATAGCCGCTGACGACGATAATGGCGAAAAATAACAGGGAGATGAAAGCGAGGGAAACAATGCTCCCTGGCGGGAGCATTGCGGGGATAACGCTTACTGTCTGATCAGGCGACCAAGCGCCGGTGCCGTTTCGAAATCGCTGCGGAAGGGGTTGATGTCCAGGCCGCCGCGGCGGGTGTAGCGCGCGAACACGCTGAGTTTTTCCGGACGGCAGCTCTGCTTGATGTCGTTGAAAATACGCTCGACGCACTGCTCGTGGAATTCGTTGTGCTGGCGGAAGGAGATCAGGTAGCGCAGCAGGCTTTCGCGGTCGATTTTGCGGCCTTCATAGCGGATCACGACGCTGCCCCAGTCCGGCTGGTTGGTGACCAGGCAGTTGGATTTCAGCAGGTTGGAAGACAGCGTCTCCGACACCGGTTCCCCTCTCTCGGCCGCGCCGCTCAGGTATTCCGGTTTGAAGGTGAAGTCGTCGACCGCGATATCCAAATCGTCGATGTTGATGCCCGGCAGGCGCTCGATCTGCGCCGGGTAACCTTCCAGCCCCGGATAGAGCTTGACGGTGACCTGGCCGTTGGCCGCCTGCGACAGATCTTTCTGCATGGCGGCGCTCACCTGTTCCACGCTGTCAAAGCGCGTTTGGTTGAAGCTGTTGAGATACAGCTTGAACGATTTGGACTCGATCAGGTTCGACGAGGAGTGCGGGAAGGTAAATTCGCCGATGCCCACTACCGGCTTGCCCTTGGCGTTGAGCCAGGACAGCTCGAAGGCGGTCCACAGATCAAAGCCGCTGAACGGCAGCTGCCGCTCGTCCACGCCGATCAGATCGCGGCCGCGCGCACGCGGCAAGGCTTCGAGCAATGCGGGAGCATATTGATCCGGATAATCGGAGTTCGCGCCAAGATGGGTGATCTTATCTTGCTTTTGGATATGCATATTCATTGCCCTTTGCTTGTTCGGTATTGATGTAGCGGTTAAACAGACTGCGGGTGGCGTAGATTGGCCCGACGCCCAGCAGGGCGTAAACCACCTTGATCAGGAACTGCGACAGGATCATGGTTTTGATGATGTCCCAGCTCAGCACGTTGTAGAACGCCAGCGTACAGAACACCACGCTGTCGATGGCCGAAGCCACAACGGTACTGGTGATCACGCGCACAAACAGGTAGCGGGAGTTGGTCAACTCTTTGATTTTGCAAAGCAGGTAGGAGTTGACGTTCTCGGAGATCAGATAGGCCGCTGACGAGGCCACCAGCACCGCCATGATGCTGTGCACGATGCCGTTGTAGGTCTCGCTGTACTCCCACTGCGGAATGCTCGGCACCAGCGTCGTTACCCAGCCCCCCAGGACGAAGGTCAGGTTGGCGATAAACGAGATGATAATCGTGCGCCGGGCCAGCCGTAATCCATAGAATTCGTTGAGGATGTCCACCAGAATGAACGTGAGCGGGTAGATGAAGATCGCCGGTGGCGTGATGAGATTCAGCACCGGGATTTGGATCGGCTTGACGCCGCACAGCGTTGAGAAAATATAAATCACGCTGAGCGCCACGGTAATAATCAGGTAGGCGTACCAGGAGCGTTCGTGGCGATCGCTGAGCTCGTAGGCGGTTTTTTGTTTGTTGTCGCCATAGAGTTTGCGGTACAGCGCCTGCAGCTCGTGCCGGCTCAGATCTTCTGATATTTCGCTGTCGGCCAGCTCATTCAGCCCCATGGTAATGGTTTTGCCGGTGGCCAATACCATGACATTGGCCGCGATGGTGCCATGTCGGGTGAAGCCCAACAGCTTGAACTTCTGATTCGGTTCCATTTATAACCTTTCTCCAACGATATAACCCAGGAATTGCACGGTGTCCTGAGGGCGTTTGTCCATGCTTTCGCTGTCTTTGTCGTCAACCACAAAGAAGCCGCTTTTTCCCGAGTGATACAGCAAAGGTGAATCGCAAATCAGTACCGGCGGGCGTTTGATGATGATGACTTCGCCGGGAATAAATGACCCTTTAATTTCGGTCTCTATTTTCATTGCCAACATGTTCGACTCATCGCCGAAGAAATAAGTCAGAGGAAACTCGGTGACCAGTTGCCCGATCTTGCGCTGCGAGACGGCCAGATAGCGCGACTGCGGGATCACTGGGATGGCGGAAGGGTTCTTGTTGCCCTCGGTGGACAGCGTTTCGTTGAGCAGCTCCAGTTTTTCCAGATCGTAGTCTTCGATCTCTTCACAGGAGACCCCGAAGAAATCGGAAATTCGATTCACGGTGGATTGCTGAACGTTGTTCACTCTTCCGTCAAGAATTTTGTAGAGAGTCGTGCGCGTCAGGCCGCTGCGGTTGGAAAAGGAAGCCTTGGTTTCACCGCGGGTACGCATCAGATATTCAATATTTTTAATGATGTTGATTTTGCGCTGTGCGTTGGTGGTTTTCATCGGCTGTCCTTACAAACATTACGCTGGCTTCACTATATCTTACGCGTCGGCGTTGTCCAGATAAAAAGGCGCTGA
Source organism: Serratia sp. HMSC15F11 (assembly GCF_001808215.1). Classification (NCBI taxonomy): domain Bacteria; kingdom Pseudomonadati; phylum Pseudomonadota; class Gammaproteobacteria; order Enterobacterales; family Yersiniaceae; genus Serratia; species Serratia sp. HMSC15F11. Next base: position 8,413 of record NZ_KV792486.1, on the reverse strand, counting down.
GGGGGAGGTAACAGGCTGATTATTGGTGGTAATTATTGTTTTTTGTCAGCCGTTTAGCGCAGTGATGTTAGCGCAGGCGATCGGGGTGACCTGCAAAGATGATAAAACTGTGTAAATCAATTGATTAGCTTTTGCTTATGGAAAAGTGAACACAAAAGTCAATTTTATGTGTACTTTTATGTTGACCAAAGCCGATTTCATAAGCTACTGTTCATTCAAGCTGAAGTTTTTCTTTATGATCAAAACACTGAAGCCAACGATTTTATAATAAAAAACTCAGAGGGGGCGCTGCCACACTCTGAGCCTAATAGATTGCTTGCTACCGACACCAGGGACCCTAACTATCATGGCCGTTTGTCCGCGCGATCGGCCCATTCTTTTCCGTTACGCCCACCTTTCTCGAGCATAAAACACTCCCCCGTTACCGGAGGAGTGCATTAACTCATGGGCGAAAATCAGAGCGACTTCTGTGAGGCCAGCGGTTTTTGCGCCCGGCTGAAGGCCAGTTTGAGCACCCAATACAGCAGGCTGGCGGCCACCAGAGAGTTGATGGTCGGTACGCCCCATTCGGTCGCCAGACCAACGGCGCCACCGGCGATGCTGGCGACGATCGCCGCCCAGCCAATGGTTGGCGTTTCGTTTGGCAACTGGCCCGTGCGGCGGCTCTCGTCCAGGATTTTGCGGTGGCTGCGCAGCAGATAATAGTCCACCAGCATGATGCCGATAATCGGCGGGAAGACTACGCCAAGCACCGTCAGGAAGTCGACAAAGCGGTCCAGAATGCCCAGCACCGACAGCGTGGTGCCCAGAATCCCGATCACCAGTGTGGTGTAGGTGTACTTCAGCTTTTTGCCGGTGATGCCTTCCACCGCGTTGACGATGCCCAGCGAAGAGGAATACAGGTTGAGATCGTTGACGCGCAGGGTGGAGAACACCACGACCAGCAAACCGGCACCGCCGGCCGCTTGCGACATGATGGTGACCACATCGGCGGTGCCCAGGGTTTTGGCGATCAGGATCGCCAGGCCGTTCACCACGAACTCGCCGGCGATGATGGTGAAGATCGTGACGCCGAGCACGTGCTTGCCGTTTTTGGAGTAACGGGTCAGGTCGGGCGTCATCAGGCTGGCCACGATGGCGCCGCCGACGACGATGGTGATGCCGGCGCTGATGGTCAGCGGTTCACCCGGCGGCGCCAGCTGGATGATCTCCTGCAGGTTATGCCCGGTCAGTGCGGTCACCGATATATAGGCCACCAGCATGATGAACATCGGCACCGCGATACGGGCGGCGATGCGCAGCGCTTTGAAGCCGAATGCCACCAGGATGGTCAGCAGCGTGCCCGAGAGCCCGGCGGCCAGGCCGAAGCCCAGCTTATTGCCGAGCGCGAAGTCGAGCGACTTGGCGAAAATGGCGTTCTGAATGCCGAACCAACCCAACAGGCTGACGGCCACCACCACGCCAATCAGCACCGACCCCAGACGGCCGAAGCCGCACCAGCGCGCCAGCAGGCTGCCGGAAATCCCTTCGCGCATGCCCGCCAGCCCCAGGCCGTAGGTCACCACGCCGAAGATCAGGCTGCCGACGAAAATGGCGGTGAAGGCGTCAATCAGCGTCATGGAGTTGCCGAGCACGGCGCCGAGCATGAACTGGTCCAGCGCGGTCAACATGCCCATGTGCACGATGGCCACGCTTAAAAACGAAACTCTTCTATCCTGCGGCACCCGGGTGAGCGGATAATCTTCGATCTTTATCACGGTGAGATCTTCCTTGCGGTTCAAATAAACTGAATGCCTTTGGTTATCAGGCGATCGGGAATGTAGTTATCCAGGTTGGCGTATTTGCAGTACTCCTCAAATTGCTGCTGAGTATGCACGTTGGCCTTCTGGTAAATGTTATAAATGCGGTTTTCGATGGTCTTATTGCTGACGTTATAGATTTTGGCGATCTCTTTCACCGTAAATCGCTGAAGCATAAGAAAAATGACATCGAGTTCGGCACGGGTGAACAGCTCGTTATTGACTTCGGTGGTCAACACGCTGGGCTTTTGCTGATTGATGTATTTCAGCGGCGACAGGCTGTTCATCGGCTTGGCGTTCCAGATCACGCCAATCACCTGTTTGTCATCGTTGTACACCGGCAGCTTTTCGCTGATAAACGGCGTCAGGTTGTCTTTGCCGTACCAGTAGTGCGTTTCTATGACCGTGACCCGATCGCGCGCCGCTTCGGTCATCTTGTCATGCTCGATAAAATCGGCGGCGGAGTCGGCCCAGTCGGCGGGGAATTCGTGGTCATATTTGCCGGCGACGTCGAAATTCAGCGGCGTATTGGTATAGAGATAAGCGGCGCGATTCATATAGAGGTGGCGGGACAGCTGGTCTTTGATGCCCCAGGGCTCGCTCAAGTGCTCCATCATGGTGATGAGGCCCTTAAAATAAGATTCATTATTTTTATGCGATGAACCCATACCTACCTCTGCGCCGCTCAGGCCGCGTTACAGGCTTTTAGCCAGGTAATGGCGGGTGTGGCGATGTGCGTAGTCGCCCAGCTCGCCGTAGACCCGGTAGCCCAGTTTTTCGTAGAAGCCCCGGGCCTGGAAATCGAAGGTATCGACATAGGCCATATGGCAACCGCGCTTGCGGGCTTCTTCTTCGGCCAGTTGCATCAATTGGCGGCCGTAACCGCTTTTGCGACATTGATCGCCGACCCACAGATATTGCACTTCCAGGCCGCCCCACCAGGTGCGTGCGACCAGGCCGCCGACGATCTGCTGGTTGTCGTCGGTGACGGTCAGGAACAGTGGGTGAATGTCTACGGGCTGGGTTTTATGGTTGTGAGCCCAGAGGCTGTCGATAACGAACTCTTCATCCTGCGGGTTGGGTTTGTCGGTGATATTAATATTCATTTTTAATATAATTCCCTGTTTTAATTATTCAAAACTGAATTAGGCACTTTCGCCCTAACCGCCTCTAATATCACTTCCGTTAATGTATTTCAAGGGTGGTTTTCACCCTTTTCCGCCGGGTGAGGGGACGCTTATAGTAGGCGTCACAGGGAGAAGAAAATAGTGAAACAGGCGATATTAAAACGCTGAAATGCCCTGCTTACACCATCTTTTCCTACTTGCGCCTCACCAGGGCCCCACCGGGAAAACTGCAGTACTGTATGGCTCCACCGGATAGAGCAAGCTCACTTGCCGACGGGGGAGCCACTTTGTTTTTTGAAGCGCCCACCCACGCCCGCCATTCGCTGTCTCAGATATTAAACACTCTTCTCATCAGAAGATATGCGCCGCAGATGAAAATGTGGCCGATACCTTCTGATCCGCTGATTTAGTCCTCTGTTATGACGCTGCTCAGCGCCGGCTCGATGGTGGCATCCAGCATGGCGCCGTGTCCTAAGGCCGGCCACTCCCGATAGCCGACGGCGAGACCGTCGAGCTGCGCCAGGTGTTCGGCCAATAAATGCGTTGCGTCCGCCGGCAGAGTGGGGCTCTTCACCCCGGGCGGGGCCGCACGATCGCGTTCCGCCAGGCCAACCCACAGTTGCAGCCTCGCCACCGGCGCCGGGCGTCGCGCCATCATCTGCTGCGCTTCTTGCAGGATCATGCCGTTGCCCCACCACAGCGAGGGTTCCACGGCGATGTAGCGTTGGAAGGCGGTGGGATGGGTGAACAACGTGTGCAGCACGAAGAGCCCGCCATAGGAGTGACCCCACAGCGTTTGCCGCTGCGGATCGACCGCCAGTTTGGCGGCGATCGCCGGTTTGATCCGCGTTTCAATCAATTGCAGGAACGCATCCGCGCCCCCGCCGCTCCGCGGCGGTTGCTTCAGGCCCGCCGGCAGAGGGAGCGTATAGTCGTAGGCGCGGCCGGCGGCATCGATGCGCAGATCGTTGTCATAGCCGATCATCACCAGCACCGGCGGCCGCTTCGCCGCCGCCAATTTGGCCAGCAAGGCGGGATTCAATCCCATCAGCACCGCATTGCCGTCGAGGAAATAAACCGTTGGATAGCCGTCAGGCGCAGGGGCCTGGCGCGGCTGGGCGATGCGAACGCGGTAATGCCGTTGGCCGTCGGCGGAGGTGAAGCGCAGATCGCTGAAACGGTAATCTGCAGAATCGCTATCGGCAACGGTAGTGCCGATCTTGCGTTCCAGGTCGGGCCTGGCCAGCACGGAACCCGGCAGCCAAAGGCCGATGGCGAGCGCCAGAAGCGCGGAGATAAAATGCCGGTTGGACAAGAACATGCGGATCAACATCCTTGTAAAAGGCCGATAGTAGCATCCGTTCGGGGCCGGCAAAACCTACCTTTAGGGCGGGCATTCCGACGGCGAAGTGCGGCCGAAGCCCAGAGAGGGCCGCCAGTTGCTTTGCAGGGTTAATAGCAACCCCTTGTTATTATTGATAAGTCAGGAATAAGAAGGGTTACAATTAATTAGAAATGGTTATGATTTTTGTGGGTGAGCAAACGGCGAAGAAGGGCGAAAACATACGGTTATCAACGATGTTTAGCAAAAAAAGCCCTATAAAATAGGGCAAAGACACACAACAACACCAGGGAAACTTTCCGGTATCTTATATTATAGCTTCCTATACATATAGAACATTTTATTATAAATATGTAAGTGATTCTTATTAATCACTCAATACCATTGTTTTTCAAATGGTTATGCAGCCTTTGCTGAGATATTGCCCTTGGGGCTGGTGCAGGTAGCCAAGGGCAGGCGACAGAGGGCTTTGCCGTAACGGTGGCATAGGCAGGCGGGATGATCGGCCCAATAATCTTCAAGGCGATACCGGCCGGCAGGCTGCAAAAATGCCGGCCGGTATTTCTCCAGGTGCGCCACCCAATCTTCCTGGTGGCGTCCGGTAAAATCAGTGCGGTTGCAACGTCAACATCTCGCCAAGCAAAACATCGGTTGGCGGCAGGATATCCGTATCCAGCCCGGCGGATGGCGTAAAGGTCAATTCGCCGAAAATGATCTGGCCTTTGGAGATATAGAAGTCAACGCGAACAAACTCGAAGGGGGCGGACAGGCGTGAAGCGTACTCAAACAGCGCATCATATCCCTCTGGCTTCACGAAGGCGTCTATTTCTTCCTGGCTCAAGGCCAGGCAGTCATCGCTGTAGCACAGAAACTTGAAATCTTTGTCAAAGAAGTAATACTTCGGCGACCCGGTATCTCTGCCGACACACAGCAACGTGCAGTAAGGCACACCGCGGAAACAATAGATTTTATAATCTTCAGGCCCGTGACCATTGGGCGATTCGATATATTTTTCCCCAATGATCTTTTTTTGTATCCCTTTGTAGTTGAGTTCTACATAGGTTTTCCAATAATCATCTTTCATCCAGCCATCGATCAATTTTTTGGCGCTCTTGATATTCAGCAATTTTTTATTTTGGCAAATCAGGTTATACCCGGAACCGTGATTCCCTTTGATCACAAACTTATCCGGCAATGTGTCCCACGGAATATCGTTTACTGAATCACAGGCAAAGTACAATTCATTAAGGATCTCTTCGCACCCTTGATCTTTGATGTATTGCCTTACCGCATATTTATCTGCACATTGCTTCACCAATGTATTTTGACTATAACCATTCAACTTCAGATGATTGATCTTTTCATTCCAGGTGGACGGCGACTGTAAGTTTAACGGTTTGCCAAATGCTTTTTTGTAGAGCAACCTGGCTTTGAATTCGGGGGCCAGTACGGCCAGCTGCTTTATGATAAATTTAATGATTTGTCTTTTCATATACGTAATTCCATCAAAGCGTAGTGACAATGATTAAGACGTTTTTATTTAAAACGCGGGTGGCTCGCTTTCACTGCGCCATTGAATGGCCGTCGGCGTTGTTCCCAGATCAAATGGCTTGTGGCCTAACGCCCGATTAAGAATGCGGGCCGATCGCCACGCCATCAGGCTCAACTGAGGATCGGCAATGCCGTGGTTGTGCATGCTGGCGTTCATGGCAAATAAGCAGTTCTCCGCTGGGCCTTCCCACTCAAAGGTAAAGTCTGGGGAGATGCGGTATTCGCCATCTGCAGTGGTCAGCAAGCGGTGGGCCAAAGGCTCAAGGAACTCTGGCGTGGCCGCCTGATAACCGGTGGCAAAGATCACCACCTCCGCCTTGAAGGCTTCTTCGCCGTGATCGAGATGATGACGCGTTTCGAGTTGGTAGGCGTTATCCAGCGTGTGTTTCACGGCCGTCAGCGAACGGCTGGGCAGCAGGCGCACCCATAGTTTCTCGCGCAGGACATCGAAGCGGTGGTACATGGCGCGATAAATCGCCAGCAGCGACTCACTGGTGATGCCGTCTGAGGTCATCTTCTGTTCGGCCAGCATATGCCTTTTGGCCGCACTATCCAGCGAGTAAAAGCTCTCGACGTAATCGGGCGTGAAGTATTCGTTGGCAAAGGCCGCTTCATCGAGCGCGTTGTAATTGTTACGGCGCGATATCCAGTCGAGCTGCTCCGGCTGCCCCCATTCACCTTTAAAAATATTCAGGAACAGGTCTGCGCCGCTCTGGCCGCCGCCGACGATCGCCACGCGCTTGCCGGTCAGGTCGGGGTTGCGCAGCATCATTTCACTGGCGTGGAAACAGCGATCGCTTTGCGCCATCACGCAATCCGGCAACTTTATTTTCTTGCCAATACCAATGCTGACGTGTTTGGCGTGGAAGACCTTATTCGAGGTGGTCACCACGAACTGGCGCTGCCGATCGTCGAACTCGATCCGCTGAACGTCTTGATTGAACGCCAACGAGTCCATTCCGCCGGCGGCCCAGGTGAGGTAATCGGCGAACTCTTCACGCGATGCGGTGCGCTGTTCCGTCGTCAGAAAACGATAGAACTTTCTGTTTTTTACCAGATAGTTGAGGAAACTGTAGCGATTGGTGGGAGCAACCGCGCTCACCAAATCTTTTAAAAAGTTGGTTTGCATGCTGCAATCCGCCAGGATCATCCCTGGGTGCCAGGAGAAATGAGGCTTGCGCTCCAGGAATTGCCCCGTAAACCCCTCTATTTCACTTCCTAAGGCCGCCAGGCTAAGATTCGACGGGCCAAGGCCAATGCCGATTATATCCAAACGCTGATTCATTAATAAGCTCCAGTATAATGAGAATAATACCCAGAAATACGGCTGCAGATAGGGTGGCTTATAGCAACCAGGCTGCCTTTTTCTTATAAGTAAGCTTCACGAATTAAATTTAATTAAAATGTGTGCGGGCCAGAAATACCGAGTTTTTAAATGCCCGTTTAGAATTAGGTAGCACATCAGGTAAAGGCTACGGGCGTATTTCTTTCCATGAAAATCCCTATGAAAGCTTGCATGTGTTTATAATTAACTCGTTTAGGTATAAATCCGATAAATTCTTGTTTGTCACTCCATGAAAACGCCAACCCAGGAAAAAGAAAAACCGCTGGGTTTTCATCAGTTGTTCTCGTGTCGACGCTGGACTGCGCTCGTCTTATGTCTCTGGGATCAAGTATTCGTTGCTTAGAATAGCCCTAAAATGCGCCTTGGGAAGGTGAAATAACATGATATTAGAAGCAGAGGGCGTTTTGAAAATATGAAATTAAAAGTGAAATTATGAAATCAGCTTATCATGATTTGTTTTTTGCCATATTATTCAACGTGTTGAATTGTTATTCGTAATGACGTAGCGAGCCAGTGAGCAGGGGTTTTTCCTGCCGCAGTGAGCCTCTTCCTTCGCTGTATCCTAAGCATTCCCTCCCTGCGAGTACTCATAGGCTGAGTAAAGACTGCTCATTCCGCATGCAAAATACACTATTCGTTTAGTGGGCACCGGCTCAATGCCGGTGGAAGGTCAGAGAGGCTGGCCGTCACGCTCGACGTGGCTACGTTGTGAGAAAGACTTGTCTAACCACGCGACGGTTAATTGTTCGTATGATAGGAAGATTCTTATGTTTTAGTTATAATCCGTACCAGGAGTAGGTCTAAGAGAGCGATTATGAGGTTCTTAATCAATAACCGAATCATCTTCGATGAGGATAACTCGACGCTGGCGTTGGCGGAGGAGAACCTCGAACCGGTGACGCTCACCACGATAGCCAATCGTCTGCTCGCGCTGTTGGTAAAAAATAACGGCATCTTGATTAGCCGGGACTTTATTTTTTCCACCGTCTGGGACGACCATGGCAAAACGGCCTCGAACAGTAACCTGAACAACTATATCGCCAGCCTGCGCCGTACATTTTCCGGCTTGGGAGAGAGCGAAATTCTGGTTACCGTGCCGAGGCAGGGATTTATGTTTACCGCAGACAGCATTTATTCCGTGGCGGACAATATGACGCAGGACGAAAGCGTTCCTGCCGCTCCTTTACCCGTCCGGCGCCGTTGCGATGCCATTTTACCTAAGGAAGGTGCGAACAAGTTCCTGATATGA
>NZ_KV792485.1:0-3203 GCF_001808215.1 Serratia sp. HMSC15F11 | reverse complement strand
ACCATAGATTCCGTTTTCCAAGCGGACCCCATCAAGGTTGAGAACTGGACGCGTAAGGCCGCTGCCGGGTTAGCCAGGATGAAAGCGAAGCGTGAAGTGGCTCGCCAGCGCAAACAGGAATACTACTCCCTAACCTTTGCCTGATCCCCGCCTACTACCGCCTTAGCTGGCGGGGATTCTGCACGTCTGCAATAAACCTCAGTACAAAAAACAGCCTTAACGAATGGAAGGGACTTCCCCTGATTATGCGCCTGATTAACTCTTGTGCAATCATGGGGTAAACACAACCCCGGAGGGATTCGTTATGACCATTACTACTGTCGGTATCGATCTTGCTAAAAATGTGTTCGCTGTTCATTGCGTTGACCAGAATGGCAAAACCGTTCTGGTTAAATCCAGAGTAACCCGCGCAGCTCTTCCCGGGCTGATTGCTGGTTTGCCGCCCTGTGTTATCGGGATGGAGGCGTGCTCCGGGGCTCATTACTGGGCAAGACTGTTTCGGCAGTATGGTCATGAGCCGCGTCTGATGGCCGCTAAATTTGTATCGCCTTACCGCATGGCTGGTAAATCAGGGAAAAATGATGCAGCTGATGCTCAGGCTATCTGCGAGGCGGTTCGTCGCCCACATATGCGGTTTGTGCCGGTTAAGGATGAGAGCCAGCAGGCAATGCAGTGTCTGCATCGTACCCGACAGGGTTTTATCGAAGAGAAAACAGCAACATATAATCGTCTCCGGGGGTTGATATCTGAATTCGGCGTTATCGCCCCACAAAGTACAGATGCCCTGCGCCACATAGTTTTTGAGCAGAAGAATTCTTTACCACTTCAGGTTCAGCAATGTGTTGATGATTTGCTGGAGCACGTTGCTCGCATTGAAGATAACATCGCTGAATATGACCGAATTTTGTCCCGCATGGCCAAAACAGATCATCGCAGTCAGCGGCTGATGGAATTGAAGGGCGTTGGCCCCACAACGGCCTGTGCGCTGGTCGCCAGTATCGGTAATGCACATGATTTTAAGAATGGGCGCCAGCTGGCAGCCTGGCTGGGACTGACACCATCGCAGTACAGCAGCGGCGGAAAGTCGAAGCTTGGCAGGATAACGAAAGCTGGCGATTCGTATCTGAGAACACTTCTGGTTCAGGGTGCCCGCTCGGTACTGATCGGGGCGGAGAAAAGGACTGATTTATTCAGTCGTTGGGTCTGCTCACTGGTCGAACGCAGAGGATACTGGCGCGCTGTTGTTGCCATCGCTGCCAAAAATGCAAGACTGTGCTGGGCATCATTGCATTACGGTGATGATTTCAGGTTGTACTCAGCCAGCTAAAGTACAAAGCTGTATGACCATCTGTTCTGCAACTCGTTGATGATAAAGGGTTAGACCCCGTGAGGTATATCTGCTTATTGTACAGGGCAAGTGTACCCGACTAACGAACTAGAGCCTCACGAGCGTCTTTCATCAGGGTCCGAATCGATGACGATTCATCATGACCGTTTATAGTACCGCAGTCTCTCCCCTTTATTTTTTTACTATAGTGCAGACAGAAACCGTAAACACCGGCGTTGACATGCCGGGGAAGCCCTTATAGTACAATAATTTTCGAAATCCAACCCATCCCGCCTACAGGAATGACGGATTTTTCGGCGGTTCCGGCGTAGACCCACCACAACTGCTGTATAGCTTGTGGGTAAGTGATAATGAAGTGCAAACGAGATGGCGCAAATACTCTTTTGGTTTATCTTTTAATTACTTACGTATTAAAAGATAAACCAAAAAATAAAAGACATTACTGTTATCCCCTTTAAAAAGTGGATAACCGAACAGCATCGGCGCGAGCGCCTCAAAAGTAGCTCCCCACGCTAAAGCGCGGGGCATTCAGAACGGAATCCCTCGATGGCTAACAGCTCGCCTGTTAGCCATCGAGGGATTGGACAAATCCGTCCACGCCGGATACGTCAGCAAATATCGCTGAAGAATTAGCTTACACGCTCGTAAGCGGCTCTTACGACCCGCTAACGCGGAGATACGCCCCAACTGCGGCTTCGCCTTGTTGTGACCACTCCGACCGCGCACAAAAGCCTCTGAGCCGCTTTTAGCGGAATATGGCTTTGCAGGGTGAAGGGATGGATAGGCGATCCCTTTCGATCCCTCACTGGTATCGGCGGCTAACCCTCGGTGCTACCTGTCATTTCATCCTGCCGCCTTACATGCGCTAACGCGCATAAATCCCCGTTCCTCAGTGGAACGAAAACTCACGCTAACAGGGTAGTGACCGGGTAGCCACGATAACTGCCAACAAAATTAGCTTATAGGTTAATTCTACCTTGTCTGAAATTAGCCTATAGGTTAATATTAATAGAAATGGGAGGTCACATGTTTAGCGTTGTTTATCACCCGGAAGCCAGGGAAGAAGCCACAGCATTACCCGTAAAAATCAGGGTGAAGTTTGACCGTCTCATCGGCAAACTGGAGTATGACGCCCGATTACTGCGGGAGCCGGACACGAAGCCCCTGGGCGATGGACTTTTTGAGATCCGCACGATGGGGACGGACATAGCCAGGGGAATCTGGGTATACCACAAAGGCAATACCATCATCATGCTCCGTGTTTTCATCAAGAAGTCACAGAAAACGCCAGCGAAAGAAATCGATCTCGCCAAAAAGCGGTTAGCGGAGGTACTTAATGAAACTGGTAAGCCATAAAGAACTGCATAACGAGTGGATGCAGGACGATGAATATCGCGCTGCATGGCAGGAAGAAGAACGTAAGGAAAAGCTCAGGGAGCTGCTTGCTGAATGGCGCAAGCATGACAACCTGACAAAAGCGCAGGTTGCTGAACGCATGGGGGTTACACCTCCGGTTATTTCTCGCCTGGAAAACAACATCACCAAAGCCAGCATCGACACACTGACCCGCTACGCTCACGCCTGCGGCATCAAGAAACCTGTCATTGCCCTGTACTGAATAGCCAGCCCTCCGGGGCTGGCCTTTTTGTTTCGGTCAGTCCCAAAATTTTGTTAAAGCAAGTTTAAAATGTCACCTGTTTCTCCAAAGTTGAAATGTCACTTCTAAGCCAATCTATTTATACATAATCTTTACATCTTTCCCCGGTGACAAAGTGCTAATTGGTCTGTAATGTTCAATGTGTGGCAGGCAAGCCGCCGGTGACTTAGGGAAGGTGCGAACAAGTTCCTGATATGA
>NZ_KV792484.1:0-1057 GCF_001808215.1 Serratia sp. HMSC15F11 | reverse complement strand
GGCTTTGTTGAATAAATCAGATTTCGGGTAAGTCTCCCCCGTAGCGGGTTGTGTTTTCAGGCAATACGCACGCTTTCAGGCATACCTGCTTTCGTCATTTTGTTCAGCGCTCGTACCAGGGCCATAGCCTCCGCAACCTGACCATCGTAGTCACGCAGCGTCAGTGAACCCCCGAACAGCTGTTTTACCCGGTACATCGCCGTTTCCGCTATCGAGCGACGATTGTAATCTGTTGTCCATTTCCACCGCGCATTACTCCCGGTCATTCGCTGATTAGCCACTGCACGGTTACGGTCTGCATATTCACCGGGCCAGTAACCCGCACCTTTTCGGGGAGGGATAAGCGCGCTGATTTTCTTACGCCGCAGTTCATCGTGACATAGCCGGGTATCGTAAGCGCCATCGGCGGCGGCTGACCTGATTTTCCGGTGGGTTTGCCGGATTAACCCGGGGAAGGCCTCTGAGTCCGTAACGTTGTTCAGCGACAGGTCAGCGCAGATGATTTCATGTGTTTTACTGTCAACGGCGAGATGCAGCTTACGCCAGATACGGCGGCGTTCCTGGCCATGCTTTTTGACTTTCCACTCGCCTTCACCGAAGACCTTCAGCCCGGTGGAATCAATTACCAGGTGTGCGATTTCACCCCGGGTGGGCGTTTTGAAACTGACATTAACCGACTTTGCCCGCCTGCTGACACAGCTGTAATCCGGGCAGCGTAGCGGAACGTTCATCAGAGAAAAAATGGAATCAATAAAGCCCTGCGCAGCCCGCAGGGTCAGCCTGAATACGCGTTTAATGACCAGCACAGTCGTGATGGCAAGGTCAGAATAGCGCTGAGGTCTGCCTCGTGAAGAAGGTGTTGCTGACTCATACCAGGCCTGAATAGCTTCATCATCCAGCCAGAAAGTTATGGAGCCACGGTTGATGAGGGCTTTATTGTAGGTGGGCCAGTTGGTGATTTTGAACTTTTGCTTTGCCACGGAACGGTCTGCGTTGTCGGGAAGATACGTGATCTGATCCTTCAACTCAGCAAAAGTTCGATTTATTCAACAAAGCC
>NZ_KV792483.1:0-542 GCF_001808215.1 Serratia sp. HMSC15F11 | reverse complement strand
CCTGGACGGCGCTTGCCGGGCGCGTAATGAATCCCGGAATCAAGGCCGACATGGTTCCGCTGCTGTACGGGCGACAGGGTGCCCGCAAATCGACGGGCGTTCGCCTTATGTCGCCATTCCCTGACTCCTACTCCAGCTTCAACCTGAACGACAAGGACGACTCCCTAGTGCGCCGTATGCGTGGGTGCCTGATTGGCGAGCTGGAGGAGCTGCGCGGCCTCCACGGGCGCGACTCCGAATCGGTGAAAGCGTTCTTCTCCGCTGCCCACGACGAGTGGGTGCCGAAATTTAAAGAGTTCAAGGTGCGAAACCCGCGCCGCGTGGTGTTCATCGGTACCACGAACAACAAGCAGATCCTCAATGACTCGACGGGGAACCGCCGCTATTTGCCCATGAATTCCGGGGACGTGGACTGCGCGGCCATCGAGAAAAACCGCTCGCAGCTGTGGGCTGAAGCGCTCCACCTGTTCAATGAGAATGGGGTGATGTGGGAGGCCGCTGAAACGCTGGCGCGTAAGGTGCATGACGAGTTCCGCGTCGAG
>NZ_KV792482.1:0-8710 GCF_001808215.1 Serratia sp. HMSC15F11 | reverse complement strand
AAAATGTGTCAACGCTATTCAGGACGGGTCAAACATAAAAAAACGGGGCGATAAATCGCCCCGTTTTATTTTGGTGCCGCGGCGTTATTGGCCATCCAGGCCGCGGATCGGTTTAACCGATGACCAGGCGCGGCACGACGGGCAATGCCAATAGAGCGAGTGCGCGGTGAAGCCGCATTTGTGGCAGCGGTAACGCGGCTTGGTGCGAATTTGCTCGCCGACCATGTCGCGCAACAGCAGCAGGCTCTCTTTCGCCCGGCCGTCTTCGGCGTCCGCCAAATGATAATCCATCAACCGGTAGAACACCCGCATGGTCGGATGGCGTTGCAGCTGGCGGTTGATATAGACCTGTACCACATCGCGCCCTTCGTGCTGCTCGATAATCTCTGCCAGCATCAGATCGGCAGTGGCACCGGTATTCTCTTCCACGCAGCGCTTAAGGAATTCAGCCCAATTGTGCTGCTGTTCTGGCAGATGCGCATAGCATTCCTGCAGCATCGGCAGCGTTTCGCTGACCAACTCTTTATCCTGGCTCAGGACGCGCTGCAGCGACTCTGCCGCTTTGGCGTAGTCGTTTTGCGCCATGTAGATGCGCCCGAACATGATGGACACGCGCGCGCACTGTTTATCGGCTGCGTCCGCACGCTTGAGCAGGCTCATCGCCCGATCGAGATCGTCGCTGCCCATCGCCTGCAGCGCCAGTTCGCAATAAAAGTGTGCGATCTCGACGCGTTGTTTCTCTTTACCCAGCTTGACCAACCTTTCCGCCACGTCGATCGCTTTTTGCCAATCGCTGGTGGCCTGATGGATCACCAGCAGCTGCTGCAGCGCCGATACGCGAAAATCCGCTTCGTCAGTCAACTGGCTGAACATGTCTTCCGCGCGGTCGTAAAGCCCGGCCGCCATATAGTCGCGGCCCAGCTGCTGTACCGCCAGCAGACGCTGTTCAAAAGTCAGGGAGGCGCTTTCCATCAAGGCCTGATGGATGCGGATGGCGCGGTCGACTTCGCCACGCGAACGGAACAGGTTACCCAGCGTCAGGTGGGCTTCAACGGTGTTGCTGTCCTCTTTCAACATGTCGAGGAACAGATCGACCGCCTTGTCCTGCTGGTTGGAAAGCAGAAAGTTCACCCCTGCCACGTATTCACGCGACAGGCGGTTGGCTTCTTGCTGTTTATCCTGCTGAGCGCTTCTGCGCCCCATGTACCAACCGTACGCGGCAGCCACGGGCAGCAACAGAAACAGCAGTTCTAACATAGAGGATTATTCCTTGCTGACAACGGGCTGAGCCGCCGGTTCAGCGGGCTGCTCAAGCTGCAGCTCCAGCCTTTTGATCTTGCGCTCGGCGCGGCCCAGCGCAATGCGCGTGCGCAGGTAGAACAGACCGCAAATGATCCAGCCAAGAACGAAACCGCCGCCAAACAGCGTGGCCAACAGGGTCGATACGCGATAATCGCCCTGCGCAACCAGATAGTTAAAATTGACCACCTGATCGTTATGCGCACCCAAGGTGACGGAAATCACGAAGATCACCAGAACCAACAAAAAAATCAGCAAATATTTCACATTCTTTCCCGCGAGGCCGAGTGAATCGGATTAACGATGCCAAAACGTGGCGTCCCTAACCCTTAAGTTAGCATTTCCCGTTGCGGCAGGGAAACCCCGCGGCACGATAAAACCACATATCTGCTGGCATATTCGGCAGTAAACGGCCTTAGCGAACAAATTGATGAGAAAGCTTCTCAAAACGTCGAATTTATAAGGATATGGGGGCGGCCGGGCGGATTGCAATGGCGGGAAAATGTAAGCGGTTAATGCGGCGCCGATCCGACGCCGCCTTTTTGTGACATGGTCACATAACGATCATATCTCCGGCTTGCGCGCCGCGATTTCCTGCTGCTCTTGCGGCGGCGGCGTCAGCGGGCCGAACCAGCGCTGCGCCAGCCAGCAGGTAACCACCACCAGCAGCCAGCTGATCAGCGTGGCCATCGCCAGATCGCGCGGCCAGTGCATGCCCAACAGCAGACGGCTGCCCATCACGCCGGTCGCCCACACCATCAGCAGCGCGACGGTTTTATAATGGCGGCGCGGCCACAGCAGCCCTACGCCCAACAGCGCCCAGGTGGCAGCGAACATGGTGTGCCCCGACGGGAAAGCGAAACCGGTTTCAAACTGCCAGTGCTTGCGCAGCCAGTTCGGCACCAGCGTCTGATCCTGCAGTTGCTCGCGCACCAGCGCGCTGCGCTCTTTGCGATGCAGCGAATAGAAGTATTTGCCGTCCACGCCGTGGGTTTGCTCCAGCCATACCACAAACGGCCGCGGCTCTTGCACCCGATCCTTGATTAACGACTTCACCCCCTGCCCGATCACCAGCGCGGCGAAAAGCAGGAGCGCCAGACCGATGGCCGCCTTCAGGCGAAAGCGCAGGCACCACAAAAACCAGCCGCAGAGGATAGCGCTGGTCAGAATGCCCCACGGCGAGGTCACGGTTTCGGTCACCCAGTACAGCGCTTTGAGCAGCGGCTCATTGCCGCCGGGTTGCCAGTGCCAACCGGATACCCAGACCGCCAGCGGCATCAACAGCAGCAGCAGTGCGCCGCCCGCCGTGCGTTTTGCTATCTCGTACATTCTATTCTTCCTCTGCGTGAATCAGGCAGCAGTGTAACAAGAGTGCAATATTGATAACACGCGAAAAATTAAACAGATAGGCAACCTATCGCAATAATAGGTGGCCAGAAAACGCCATCTGCTGGTTTGCTGAGCACCGCCCGGCAAGAAGTTGTGGCAAAATAGCCGATAATTAACGAAATAGAGATCGGCGTAGCACGTTTTAGTCTTGGTCAATTTACCGTACCGGACTTAGGATGCGCGACAATGATTGAATCGTACGCTTTTGTGGAGAGTGACATGCAGCTTAAACGGGTGGCAGAGGCTAAACTGCCGACACCTTGGGGCGATTTCC
Organism: Serratia sp. HMSC15F11; assembly: GCF_001808215.1. Taxonomy (NCBI): domain Bacteria; kingdom Pseudomonadati; phylum Pseudomonadota; class Gammaproteobacteria; order Enterobacterales; family Yersiniaceae; genus Serratia; species Serratia sp. HMSC15F11. Next base: position 5,748 of record NZ_KV792482.1, on the reverse strand, counting down.
TGATGGTAGGATTCGAAGAACTGGCGACCGGGCATGACCATCTGGCGCTGGTATTCGGTGATATTTCCGGCGAAGCGCCGGTGCTCGCGCGCGTGCATTCCGAATGTCTGACCGGCGATGCTCTGTTCAGCCTGCGCTGCGACTGCGGTTTTCAACTGGAAGCCGCGCTGGAGCAGATTGCCGAAGAAGGCCGCGGCATCCTGCTTTATCATCGCCAGGAGGGCCGCAATATCGGCCTGTTGAACAAGATCCGCGCCTATGCCCTGCAGGATAAGGGCGCCGACACCGTGGAGGCCAACCATCAGCTCGGCTTCGCCGCCGACGAACGCGACTTCACCCTGTGCGCCGACATGTTCAAACTGCTGGGCGTCGACGCGGTGCGTTTGCTGACCAACAACCCGAAAAAGGTCGAGATCCTGACCGAAGCCGGTATCAACATCAGCGAGCGCGTGCCGCTGATCGTCGGCCGCAACCCGAAGAACGAACACTATCTGGCGACCAAGGCCGCCAAAATGGGCCATTTGCTCGACCAGAAGTGATCGCCGCCGCGGCGGAAACAATCAGGGCGCCTTACGGCGCCCTTTTTATTGCTTAATTACAGCATTTTCCTGATCACATAGTGCAGAATGCCGTCGTTTTCGTAGTAGGTCAGCTCATTGCCGGTATCGATGCGGCAACGGGTGTCGATCACTTCCTTGCGCCCGTCGGCATAGGTGATATGCACCGGCACCGTCTGGCCCGGCTGCAGCTGCTGCAGGCCGCCGACGCTGATCTGCTCATCCCCGGTCAGCCCCAGGGTTTTGCGCGTCACTCCCTGCGGGAACTCCAGCGGCAAAATCCCCATGCCGATCAGGTTGGAGCGGTGGATACGCTCGAAGGACTCGGCAATCACCACCCGCACGCCCAGCAGGCGCGGCCCTTTCGCCGCCCAGTCGCGGCTGGAGCCGGAACCGTACTCTTTACCGGCGATCACCGCCAGCGGCACCTTCTCCTGCTGATACTGCATGGCGGCGTCGTAGATAGACAGCTGCTGCTGCGACGGAATATGGCGGGTATAGCCGCCTTCCACGCCCGGCACCATTTCGTTGCGGATGCGGATGTTGGCGAAGGTGCCGCGCATCATCACTTCGTGGTTGCCGCGGCGCGAGCCGTAGGAGTTGAAATCCTGCGGCGCCACGCCGTGCTCGCTCAGGTAGCGCCCTGCCGGGCTGTCGCGCTTGATGTTGCCCGCCGGCGAGATGTGGTCGGTGGTCACCGAATCGGCCAGAATCGCCAGAATGCGCGCGTCTTTGATGTCCTGCACCGGATCCGGTTTCACCTTCATGGTGCTGAAGAACGGCGGATGGCGGATATAGGTAGAATCCTCCTGCCACTGATAGGTCGCCGAACCGGCCACCTGGATCGCTTGCCAGTTGGCGTCGCCGTCGAACACTTCGCCGTATTCCTTGTGGAACATCTCGGTGCGCACTTCTTCTACCGCCTGAGCGATGTCCTGGCTGCTCGGCCAGATATCCTTCAGGTAGACCGGTTGACCGTCGTTGCCCTCGCCCAGCGGCTCTTTGGTCAGATCAATCTTCATGCTGCCCGCCAGCGCATAAGCCACCACCAGCGGCGGCGAGGCCAGCCAGTTGGTTTTCACCAGCGGGTGAATACGCCCTTCGAAGTTGCGGTTGCCCGACAGCACCGCGCCCACGGTCAGATCGCCCTCTTTGATCGCCTGCTCGATCGGATCCGGCAGCGGGCCGGAGTTACCGATGCAGGTGGTGCAGCCATACCCCACCAGGTTGAACCCCAGCTCTTCCAGATAGGCGGTGAGTTTGGCGCTGTCGAAGTAGTCGGTTACCACTTTGGATCCCGGCGCCAGCGAGGTTTTTACCCAGGGTTTGCTGCGCAGCCCTTTCTTGACGGCATTTTTCGCCAGCAGGCCGGCCGCCATCATCACGCTCGGGTTGGAGGTGTTGGTGCAGGAGGTGATCGCCGCGATCACCACCGCGCCGTCGCGCAGTTCGTGCTGCTGCCCGTCCAGCGTAAAGGTTTTGCTGTCGGTATCGGCCTTGTGCCCCCCGATATCCAGCTCGGTGGCAGCCTTGAACGCCTGCGGCACATTCGGCAGCGCAACGCGATCCTGCGGGCGTTTCGGCCCGGCGAGGCTGGCTTCCACGGTTGACATGTCCAGCGCCAGCGAGCTGGTGAAGACCGGTTCATCACCCGGGTTACGCCACATGCCCTGCGCTTTGGCGTAGGCTTCCACCAGTGCGATTTGTTCGGCGCTGCGGCCGCTGAGCTTCATATAGCCGAGCGTAACGTCATCCACCGGGAAGAAGCCACAGGTGGCGCCGAACTCCGGCGACATGTTGGCGATGGTTGCCCGGTCCGCCAGCGGCAGATCGGCCAGCCCGTCGCCGTAAAACTCGACGAACTTGCCGACAACGCCGTGCTTGCGCAGCATTTGGGTCACGGTCAACACCAGGTCGGTGGCGGTAATGCCCTCGCGGAGCTTGCCGGTCAGCTTGAAGCCGACCACGTCCGGGATCAGCATCGACACCGGCTGGCCCAGCATCGCCGCTTCCGCTTCGATGCCGCCGACGCCCCAGCCGAGGATGCCGAGGCCGTTGATCATGGTGGTGTGGGAATCGGTGCCCACCAGCGTATCGGGATAAGCCACGCGTCGGCCGCTTTCGTCGCTGTGCCAGACCGTTTGGCCAAGGTATTCAAGGTTAACCTGGTGACAGATGCCGGTGCCCGGCGGCACTACGCGGAAGCGGTTGAAGGCTTTCTGCCCCCAGCGCAGAAAGGTGTAGCGCTCGTGGTTGCGCTGCATTTCGATACGTACGTTGTCTTCAAAGGCGTTGTCATCGCCAAATTCATCGACGGTAACCGAGTGGTCAATCACCAGATCCACCGGCGACAGCGGGTTCACCTGGTCGACGTTGCCGCCCAGCCGCCGTACCGCTTCGCGCATCGCCGCCAGATCCACCACCGCCGGTACGCCGGTAAAATCCTGCATCAGCACGCGCGCCGGACGGTAGGCGATCTCACGATCAGCATGGCCGGTTTGCAGCCAGGCAACGATGGCCTTGAGGTCGTCAACCTGCACAGTATCGCCATCCACATGGCGCAGCAGGTTCTCCAACAGCACTTTCATTGATTTCGGCAACCGGTCGATATCACCCAGCTGCTTCGCCGCCAGCGGCAGGCTGTAGTAGTAATATTCGCTATTCAGCGCAACCAGCTTATCCAGACTCGTTTCACGAAGATCGGACGACATAGCTCCTCCATTTCTTATTGTGACTAAAACAGGGTAATCAGTGAGGTCTTGTTTAAAGATACCACAAAGATAAGTTAACGTTTTGATAACAACACGATTTGATCACAGCGATAGGCGGGAACAATCAGCAGGAAGGAAGTACGAGCGCCGCCAAGGGGTTAGGCAATGCGCCAACAAAAACGCCGCAACGAGGCGGCGTTTTGGCAGGGAAAATCCCGCGGCTTTAGCGGGGTTTACGCATTAAGCGTTTGACGACGGCCATTAAAATAAATGTCGCGAGCAACATATAGGTTATCACCACGGGGAGAAACGCTGGATCAAACTCTCCATCACTTTTCGCTATGTTAGCGGCATTCATCCAATCACCAACCTGATTTACAGTCATATCAACCAGATTTTTAAGCACCGGGATTTTGTTAAGAATAAAAAACGACGCTATGAAACAAGTTGCAAACAGCATCAAATTCTTAAACATCGCAAGCCTCGTAGTTAGTTGAACCCGTAACATCTACCCTACCATAGGACATGATACCTACACGTGAGCCGGGGATTTTGAATTTTCTACGTTGGACGAGTGCGTGTCGAAATCGATTAAAATCAGCAATATGGTAGAAGGTAATGCAACCCCATGATTCTCCTTCGCCATTAGGTCTCAATGGATGAATGCGAAAGCCGCCTCGATCTTGTCCATTAATCCACAAATTATCGGTAAGCGTTTGGAAACTGAACAAACCAAGCCACGTAGAATGGTTTGTTCCATGCCATATGTCTTTACCTAATGACTCCAGCGGGTTTCGTATACTCCCATGAGGGCGATCAACAATCCAATACTGCCCCGGGGGTAGCGCCCCTTTGTCTCTGAAAGAGCAATCAGGACGATTTAGCATACTCGGCTTGCCTGAAAACACCGGAAACGTCCCCACCCCGTAGACGTGGAGTTTCAGCACGCGGCGGTCTGGAGAGGCATCGTTGTAGTTAAGTCTGCATATCTGCATAACGTTGAATTTCCTTATTCAATGATCCGAACGTTTGCACTCTACTCAGACGCTAACGGGTTGAAAAGAGGGCAGCGACTTTTCAGGATGATCCTGAGAAGCAAGAAGGCACGGATTTCCGGGCTAAAAAAACCCGGTTAGGCAGGCGCCTCTCCGGGTTTGATTTGATATCGTCGATAGTTACTTAATCGGCAGCTTGATGTCCTTGAACATCGCTTCGATCTCTTCGTTGGAGCGCAGCGCCACCGCGCTGTCGACCACATCGCGCGTCAGGTGCGGCGCGAAGCGCTGAATGAAGTCGTACATGTAGCTGCGCAGGAAGGTGCTGCGGCGGAAGCCGATCTTGGTGGTGCTGTAGGTGAAGATATCACGCGCATCCACCGTCACCAGATCCGGATCCTGAACCGGATCCACCGCCATGCTGGCGATCACCCCCACCCCCAATCCCAGACGCACGTAGGTTTTGATCACGTCGGCGTCGGTGGCGGTAAAGACGATGCGCGGCGTCAGGCCGGCGCGGTTGAAGGCGGTATCCAACTCCGAACGCCCGGTAAAGCCGAAGGTGTAAGTGACGATCGGATAAGCCGCCAGCTCTTCAATGCTGATGCTGCTTTTGCCCGCCAAAGGATGGTCGGGCTTCACGACTACCGCGCGGTTCCAGTGATAGCACGGCAGCATGATGAGATCGTCGTACAAGTGCAGCGCTTCGGTGGCGATGGCGAAATCGGCGGTCCCTTTGGAGACCGCTTCAGCGATCTGCGTCGGCGAGCCCTGATGCATGTGCAGCGAGACGCGCGGGTAACGCTCGATGAAGCCTTTGATTACGTTGGGCAAGGCGTAGCGAGCCTGGGTATGCGTGGTGGCGACGTACAGCGAGCCTTTGTCCGGGTAGGTGTGTTCACCGGCGACGGCTTTGATGGCGTCCACCTTGGACAGCACTTCACGTGCGATGCGAATGATTTCCTGGCCGGCCGGGGTGACCTGGGTCAGGTGTTTGCCGCTGCGGGCGAAAATCTGGATGCCCAGCTCATCTTCGAGCATGCGCACCTGTTTACTGATGCCGGGTTGCGAGGTATAGAGCCCTTCTGCCGTCGAGGAGACATTCAGGTTGTGGTTAACCACTTCCACAATGTAACGAAGCTGCTGCAATTTCATATCTTATACCATCCTAGGTTAAACACTGCGGCTTACCCGCAGCCAGGTATATCGGTGTCGCCCCGGTATGCTGAAACTCACAAGCCATAAACACCGTGTTTTACCCTGATGGTGAAGAAAACGCCGTTGTTAATAAGCTTTAATAATAAAAAAACTTTTTATATAACCACTATACCACGTTGCAGCTTCAAGTATAGATCCGCGTCACACTATGATAACGATTATTTTGCATTGGTATCAACGTGAAACGGCGGTGGCGGAGGGATAAAAACAGCAAAGGATAGATCCGTTTGCCGCTTTTCACCAGTAAAAGACCACCTCCTGAGGAGG
>NZ_KV792481.1:0-554 GCF_001808215.1 Serratia sp. HMSC15F11 | reverse complement strand
TACGAAGCAGGGGATCAACGTAAGTTTCATGTTCCTTGCCCGAAGTGCAATCACTATCATGAATTAGTATTTGAAAATGTGCTTTTCGATTGGGAAGTACTACCAAATGGACGTAGAAAAGCATTACCAGAAACAGCCAAGTTACTGTGTCCGAACTGTGAACATCATATTACGGAAGGGGAACGTGTACGGGCAATTGCTGGTGGACATTGGATAGCTACTAACCAATCAGGTAAGTATCCGAGCTATCATGTAAGCCGTCTATATAGCCCTATCAATACAATCGAAAGTACTGTTGAGGACTTCAGCAACGCACATTACAACTTCGATCTTCAGAGTTTTTACAACAACTCATTGGGCTTACCTTATGAACCTGAAGAAAACAAGGAACATAACCTTGTCGAGTTAGAGAACTTACGAGAAGAGATTTCAGTACTGAAAATCCCAGATGAAGTACTTGGAATCGTTTTCGGTGCCGATCAGCAGCAGGATCGGATCGAGGTATCGACATTAGCATTCACAGAGAAAACCCTATACGTACTGGATCATAGAAG
>NZ_KV792480.1:0-22471 GCF_001808215.1 Serratia sp. HMSC15F11 | reverse complement strand
GCCAGCGGCGGCAGCGCCACCAGCATGTCGCACTGCGGGCACAGCATCAGGTTATCCTGGTGCTCCGCCGAAGGTACGGAATGGCTATGCTGCTGATGATTGTTGTGGGAACACACCATATTCCTCCTCAATAACGTTGCTCACCGGCACGTCGATACCACCCGCAGCAGCGCGCGGGCGGTATCGCAACGGTCAGCCGTTTTTCATCGCTTCCAGCTCTTCCCAACGGGCGAAGGCCTGCTCGAGCGCCTGCTCGGCGTTAGCCAGCGCCGTCAGCACTTCTTGCGTTTCGCTGTGCGGCCGCGTGAAGAAGTCGGCATCGCTCATCTGCGCCTGCAGCGCTTCGATTTCCGCCTCCAGCTGTTCGAGCCGCTGCGGCAACTGTTCCAGTTCGCGCAGCAGGTTGTAACTCAGCTTGGCCGCCGCTTTCTTCGGCTGTTCGGTCTTTTTCTCCGCCGCCGGTTTGCTCGCGCTCGGCGCCGCCTGGCGAATCGGTTTCGCCGTCGCGCGCTGATGATGCGCATCGTAGTAACCGCCGACGAAGGCGTTGATCACGCCGTTGCCTTCAAAGATCCAGCACTCGGTCACCGAGTTGTCGACGAACTGGCGATCGTGGCTGACCAGCAGCACGGTGCCCTGATAGCCGTCGATCAACTCTTCCAGCAGCTCCAGCGTTTCGACGTCGAGATCGTTGGTTGGTTCATCGAGGATCAGCAGATTGCTCGGTTTCAGAAACAGCTTAGCCAACAGCAGGCGGTTACGCTCACCGCCCGAAAGTGCCTTCACCGGCGTCATCGCGCGTTTCGGGTGGAACAGGAAGTCCTGCAGGTAGCCCAAGACGTGACGAGGACGGCCGTTGACCATCACTTCCTGCTTGCCTTCCGCCAGGTTGTCCATCACCGTGCGCTCCGGATCGAGATCCGCGCGGTGCTGGTCGAAATAGGCCACTTCCAGCTTGGTGCCGCAGTGCACGCGGCCGCTGTCGGCTTTCAACTGACCGAGCATCAGTTTCAGCAGCGTGGTTTTGCCACAGCCGTTCGGCCCCACCAACGCAATCTTATCGCCGCGCTGTACCTGGGCGGAGAAACCGCGCACCAGCACTTTTTCGCCGACCTGATAGTTGACGTCTTCCAGCTCGAACACGATTTTGCCGGAGCGAGTCGCCTCTTCCACCTGCATCTTGGCGGTGCCCATCACTTCGCGGCGCTGGGAACGCTCGACGCGCAGCGCCTTCAGCGCGCGCACGCGCCCCTCGTTACGGGTACGGCGCGCTTTGATGCCCTGACGGATCCAGACCTCTTCCTGCGCCAGCTTGCGATCGAACTCGGCGTTTTGCAGCTCTTCCACCCGCAGCGCTTCTTCTTTGCTCTGCAGATACAGATCGTAGTTGCCCGGCCAGGAAACCAGCTTGCCGCGATCCAGATCGACGATGCGCGTCGCCATGTTGCGGATAAACGAACGGTCGTGCGAGATGAAGACGATGCTGCCGTCAAACTCTTTCAGGAAACCCTCCAGCCAGTCGATGGTTTCGATATCCAGGTGGTTGGTCGGTTCGTCGAGCAGCAGCACGCGCGGCGAGCTCACCAGCGCGCGACCCAGAGCCGCTTTGCGCAGCCAGCCGCCGGACAGCGAGGAAAGCTCGGCGTCGCCGTTCAGCCCCAGCTGCAGCAGCACTTCGCTGATGCGGCTGTCAAGTTGCCAGAGCCCCTGGTGGTCGAGGATCTCCATGATTTGCGCCATGCGCGCCAGGTTTTTCTCGCTCGGATCGCTCTCCACCAGGTGAGAAATCGCATGATACGCCTTCAGGTGTTCCGCCTGCTCCGCGACGCCTTCGGCCACGAAGTCGAACACGCTGCCGCCGATATTACGCGGCGGATCCTGTTGCAGGCGTGCCACGATCAGATCCTGTTCGTAGACCACCCGGCCGTCGTCCAGCGGGATCTCTTTGCCGAGGATCTTCAGCAGCGTGGACTTACCGGCGCCGTTGCGCCCGACCAGACACACGCGCTCGTTGTCTTCGATATGAATTTCGGTGTTGTCTAAAAGCGGCGCATCGCTGAAAGAGAGCCAGGCGCCGGACATGCTGATTAACGACATAGTAATTATTTTCCTTCGCCGGCGTGAGTCACCAGCCAGCAGTTGTGGATCTGACGGTTACGAGCAAAGTCCTGCGACAGCGTCTTGGCGGTGATCTCTTTCGCCTCCAGGCCCAGCGCGCTCAGCCCTGCCATATCCATTTGGAAACCGCGCTTGTTGTTCGAGAACATGATGGTTCCGTTACGGCGCAGCAACCGTTTCAAATCTTTCATCAGCGCCAGATGATCGCGCTGCACGTCAAAAGTGTTCTCCATCCGCTTGGAGTTGGAGAACGTCGGCGGATCGATGAAGATCACGTCAAACTGTTCGTTGGCATTGCTCAGCCACGACAGGCAGTCGGCCTGGATCAACCGATGCTGACGGCCGGTCAGGCCGTTGGCTCGCAGGTTCTTCTCCGCCCATTCCAGATAGGTACGCGACATGTCCACCGTGGTGGTGCTGCGTGCGCCGCCCAGCCCGGCGTGCACGCTGGCGGTGCCGGTATAGGCGAACAGGTTCAGGAAGTCCTTGCCGTTGCTCATCTCGCCCAGCATGCGGCGCGCGATACGGTGATCGAGGAACAGGCCGGTATCGAGATAGTCGGTCAGGTTGACCCACAGCTTGGCGTTATACTCTTCCACCAGCAGGAACTCGCCTTTCTGCGCCAGTTTCTCGTACTGGTTCTTGCCCTTCTGCCGCTCGCGGGTTTTCAGGATCAGCTGATTCGACGGCAATTCCAGCACCGCCAGCGTCGCGTTGATCACATCGAACAGGCGCTGACGCGCTTTCTGCGCATCGACGGTTTTCGGCGGCGCATACTCCTGCACCACCACCTTGCTACCGTAGCGGTCCACCGCGACGTTGTATTCTGGCAGATCGGCATCGTACAGGCGGTAGCATTCAATGCCCTGCTGTTTCGCCCACTTGTCGAGCTTCTTCAAGTTCTTGCGCAGACGGTTGGCGAAATCTTCCGCCACCTGCACGCCGCCGGTAGTGGCTCCTGCTGGGTTCGCCGCCAGCTGATAGTTTTTCTGCACGCACTCCAGCGGACCGTTTTTCGCCTTGAACTGGCGCTCGGCGCGCAGCTGTAGGCAGCTCAACAGCTCCGGCGAGGCGCTGAACAGCGAAAGCTGCCAGCCGCCAAAGGCGCTTTTCATCACGCGGCCCAGCATGTTGTGCAGCGCGATCAGCGCCGGTTCGCTTTCCAGACGCTCACCGTACGGCGGGTTGCTGATCACGGTGCCGTGCGGACCTTCCGGCAGCGGATTGGTCAACCGCGCCACGTCGCCGACGTTGAAGGTGATCAGCTCGGCGACGCCGGCACGGCGGGCGTTGCCGCGCGCCATTTCAATCACCCGGCGATCGATATCAGAGCCGAAGAAGCGAGAGGCGGTTTCCTGCAGGCCGCGGCGTGCGCGCACCTGCGCTTCGGTGGTGACTTCACGCCACAGTTCGGCGTTGTGGCCGTTCCAGGCGCTGACGCCCCAGTGTTGGCGGTGCAGGCCCGGCGCGCGATCGGCGGCGATCATTGCCGCTTCGATCAAGAGCGTGCCGGAGCCGCACATCGGATCGAGCATCGGCGTGCCCGGCTGCCAGCCGGAACGCAGCACGATGGCGGCCGCCAGGTTTTCCTTCAGCGGCGCCTGGCCGGTGAGATCGCGGTAACCGCGCTGATGCAGGCCTTCACCGCTCAGATCGAGCGCCACGCTGGCCATATCGCGCTGCAGGAAGACGTTAACGCGAATATCCGGCTGCTGCTTGGCGACCGTCGGGCGTTGGTCAAGTTTGCGGGTAAAGCTGTCGACGATGGCGTCTTTCACCTTCAGCGCGCCATACTGGCTGTTGCGGATCTCTTCGTTCACGCCGCTGAAATGCACGGCAAAGGTTTTATCCACGCCAAAAATGCTCGGCCAGTCGATCGCCTGCACCCCGAGGTACAGATCCAGATCGCTGTGCACGCGGAATTCGTTCAGCGGCAACAGAATGCGCGAAGCCAGGCGGCTCCACAGCAGGCTTTGGTACAGAAGACGATCGTCACCCTGAAAATGTACCCCACCCTGCACCACTTTGCAGTCGTGAGCGCCAAGCGCTTCCAGCTCGCTTTTTAACAGTTCTTCCAATCCACGCGCCGTGCTGGCAAACAAAGAGTTCATATCGTGCTTATCACCAAAAAGAAAATTGTTGCGCATTATAGCTAATCCGCACCGCTTGTCATAAAGTTGCTCCCTTCTATTTAATAATCGCACGGAGATAAGGGTGATCACGCTTTCCAGACTCTACGTCCATCCGGTTAAATCACTGCGCGGTCTGCAGCTTTCTTACGCCCAGGTCGGCAGCAGCGGTCTGGCCTTCGACCGCAACTTTATGATCACCGAACCGGATGGCACCTTTATTACCGCGCGCCAATACCCGCAGATGGTGCTGTTCACGCCGGCGCTGCTGCCGGACGGGCTATTCCTGACCGCGCCGGACGGCGAAAGCGCCGCCATTCGCTTCAGCGACTTCGCCGCCGCGCCGCAGCCGACCGAGGTGTGGGGCAACCATTTCACCGCGCTGATCGCGCCGGATGAGATCAACCGCTGGCTGAGCGGCTATTTCCAGCGTGACGTGCAGCTGCGCTGGCTGGGGCCGGAGTTGACCCGCCGAGTGAAGAAGCACCCCGAGATCCCGCTGACGTTTGCCGACGGCTATCCTTATCTGCTGATTAACCAGGCTTCGTTCAACGATCTGCAGCAGCGTTGCCCCGGCAGCATCAAGCTGGAACAGTTCCGCCCCAACCTGGTGGTGAGTGGCGCGACCGCCTGGGCCGAGGACGGCTGGCAGGTGATCCGCGTCGGCGACGTCATGTTCGATCTGGTGAAACCCTGCAGCCGCTGCGTGCTCACCACCGTCAGCACCGAGCGTGGCCGCAAGCACCCGAGCGGCGAACCGCTGAGCACGCTGCAAAAATTCCGTTCCGCCGACAACGGCGACATCGATTTCGGCCAGAACATGATCGCGCGCAACAGCGGCATTATTCGCGTGGGCGATACGGTGGAAGTGCTGTCGACCAAACCGCCGCGCCCTTATGGCGCAGGCAAAGTGGTGGAGAGCGTGCAAGCGCCGCAAGACAGCGAGCACAGCGTCACTATCGAATACGAAGGAAAGGTGTTTACCGGCAATAACCAGCAGATCTTGCTCGAGCAGCTGGAACAGCAAGGCATCCGCGTACCTTACTCCTGCCGCGCCGGGATTTGCGGCAGTTGCCGCATTACGTTGCTGAGCGGTGAAGTCGCGCCCCTGAAGAAAAGCGCGCTGGGCGACAACGGCACCATCCTGTGCTGCAGCTGCATCCCGAAAAGTGATTTGACCCTGGCGTAATCCGCCTTATACCGCCCTGTCGTAAGCCGGGGCGGCGCTTTCATCCTGCGCGCAGGGTTTCAACCGATCGTGCATCACCTTGATGGCATCGCCCAATACCATGGTGCGGCCGGCGACCGTCAGCTGATTTTGCGCCAGCAGACACAGGCTGGCGTTATCCCCGGCCTCTACCACCAGCAGGCGCGCTTCCGCGCCGCTTTCCATCACTTTCACCGCCGCCAGCTCGCCGTTTTTCGGCTGCAACGGGTAATGCTGCTGCGAAAAATGCCAGCTCTTCGGCATCAGCGGTTTCAGGAAGCGGTAGGCGACCAGCGCATTCAACACCAGCTCGGCGCGCTGCTCATGGCTGAGCTTGACCTGTTTGCACTGTTCTTCATAGGTGAAATAAAGGGCGGCGTCATCCACGCAAAAAGCGCATTCATCGAAGGCGTCCGGCGTTAACATTTTGGCCGGGAAACGTGAACGAAAGATCATACCATTAGCTAAATCCAGCATTAGCCGATCGTGTTCGGCATCAAAATACCAACGCCAATTATCGTCAGGTTTTATCTTCATTTCGTATCCTTCTCGCTGCCTATGCCAACGCCGCACTCACCCTAAAAGGCGATTTTATCACCGATAAAATAGCTTAAACATCGGATAATTCCGCGAACGATATTTATGCTAACGAACAAAATATAGACGAGCCGGGGGCAGAAATAAACCCCCGGAATAAAATGAGAGGAAAAATATTAGATATGGGTAACGATATCTTTAATCAAACGCGGGCCGTGATAGATAAATCCGGAATAAATTTGCAGCAGGCTCGCGCCGGCCTCCATTTTTTCGCGCGCCGCCGTCAGCGAATCGATGCCGCCCACGCCGATAATCGGCAAGCGCCCTTGCAGTTCAGTGGAGAGACGACGGATCACTTCGGTGCTGCGTGATTGCAACGGACGCCCACTTAACCCGCCCGCTTGTTCGCAGTAATTCAGCCCCTGGATCAATTTTCGATCCAACGTGGTATTGGTGGCGATCACGCCATCGATATTATGCCGCACCAGGCTATCGGCAATTTGGATCAATTCTTCTTCTGAAAGATCCGGCGCGATCTTTACCGCCACCGGCACATATTTGTGATGGCGCGCATGTAATTCCTGCTGCTTATTTTTAATCGCCGCCAAAAGATCGTCCAGCGCTTCGCCATACTGTAAGGATCGTAACCCCGGCGTATTCGGTGACGAGATGTTAATCGCGATATAACCGGCATACGGATAAACTTTATCCATGCAGATCAAATAATCGTCTTTACCCTGTTCGACCGGGGTATCTTTATTCTTGCCGATATTGATCCCAAGAATGCCGCCGAAATGGGATTTCTTAACGTTTTCAACCAGATTGTCCACGCCATGGTTATTGAACCCCATGCGGTTGATCAGGCCTTCCGCCTCAACCACGCGGAACAAGCGCGGCTTGTCGTTGCCCGGTTGCGGGCGCGGCGTCACGGTGCCGACTTCCACATGGCCGAAGCCCATCGCGCCGAACGCATCGATGCACTCGCCGTTTTTATCCAGACCGGCGGCCAATCCCAGCGGGTTTTTAAACGACAGCCCCATGCAGCTGACCGGTTTGGTCGGCACGGACTGACGGATAAGAAACGCTAATGGGGTGCCGGTAATACGGCTGAGCTGACGAAAGGTCACTTCGTGCGCACGTTCCGGATCGAGCTGGAACAACGCTTTCCTGATGAGGGGGTAGTACATGGACTCTCCTGATTTCCCGGTTGCAAACCGGGGGCGTATTATCCGGCATCCCCCGCCCAATTGGAATTGATTAAAGGCAAAAAAAGCGGTTTTTACGCAACCGTTTTCCCGCTTCGCCGCCAAATCGGCGCCAATCCGCTTTTGCGCATATCGAAATCAAAAAATGAGATTTAAAAAACGCGCCCGATTGCTGGTAGGTTTAAAACACTTCCTGTTTATTTTCTAATTAAACCTAACTTTTAGTTATAAGGAGTGGCAATGCGCGTTATATCACTGGCCGGCAGCCCACGCATCCCATCACGTTCCGCCGCACTGCTCGCGCTGAGCCAGAACTGGCTGCGGCAGCAAGGGGTGGACGTGACGGCTTATACCCTGCACGACTTCGATGCCGAAGACCTGCTGTATGCCAACTTCAACAGCCCGGCGATCAAGGCATTTGCCGACCAGCTGGCGCAGGCCGACGGCCTGCTGATTTCCACGCCGGTTTATAAAGCGTCGTTTTCCGGCGCGCTGAAGACCCTGCTGGATCTGCTGCCGGAACGCGCTCTGGATCATAAGGTGGTGCTGCCGCTGGCAACCGGCGGTTCGATCGGCCACATGTTGGCGGTGGACTATGCGCTCAAACCAGTGCTGGCGGCGCTGAAAGCGCAGGAAGTGCTGCACGGCGTGTTCGCCGACGACAGCCAGATCCAGCTGACCGGCGAAGGCGCCACGCTCACCGACGCCGTCGCCGCCCGGCTGGAAGAGGCGCTGGCCAGTTTTTATCTGGCGCTTGGCCGCCGCAAACCGCCCGCGCTGCGCGTCGCGTCGCCGCTGGCGGCGCGTCAGACCGCCTGAAAGGCCTGGAAAAGGAGAGCCTGAATGAAAAAACGCATCGCTTTACGACGCTGGCTGAGCGCCGCAACCCTCACCGGCCTGCTGTCGCTGGTCTGGGCCAATGCCGCCGCGGCGCAGGATCCGGCGCAGTTCCGCATCGGCTACCAAAAAGGGTCGGTCAGCCTGGTGCTGGCGAAGAGCCACCGGCTGCTGGAGGAACGTTTCCCCGCCACCCGCATCAGCTGGATCGAGTTTCCCGCCGGCCCGCAGATGCTGGAGGCCTTGAACGTCGGCAGCATCGATCTGGGCAGCACCGGCGATATTCCGCCGATCTTCGCGCAGGCCGCCGGCGCTGACCTGCTGTATGTCGGCGTTGAGCCGCCCAAACCTAAGGCGGAAGTGATCCTGGTGCCGGAAAACAGCCCGATCAAAACCGTCGCCGATCTGAAAGGCCATAAGGTCGCCTTCCAGAAAGGCTCCAGCTCGCACAACCTGCTGCTGCGATCGCTGCAAAAGGCCGGCCTGCAGTTCACCGATATCCAGCCCGCCTATCTGACGCCCGCCGATGCGCGCGCCGCCTTCCAACAGGGCAACGTCGACGCCTGGGCCATCTGGGATCCCTATTATTCCGCCGCGCTGCTGCAGGGCGGCGTGCGGGTGCTCGGCGACGGCACCAATCTGAACCAGACGGGTTCCTTCTATCTGGCGGCGCGCCCCTATGTCGAAGCCAATGGCACCTTTATCAGCCAGGTATTGACGGTACTGACCCAGGCCGATGCACTCACCCGCAGCGACCGGGCACAAAGCGTGACCCTGCTGGCCAACGCCATGGGATTGCCGGAACCGGTGATCGCCAGCTATCTGGATCACCGCCCGCCAACCGCCATCACACCGCTCGATGCGCAGACGATCGCCGCGCAGCAGCAAACCGCCGACCTGTTTTACGCCAACCGGCTGGTGCCGGTGAAGGTTGACATCTCGCAACGCATCTGGCGCCCAAGCGCGCAATAACTCATGGGAGAAGATTAACGATGAGCCTGAACGTTTTCTGGTTTTTACCCACCCACGGCGATGGCCACTATCTTGGCAGCGCACAGGGGGCGCGCAGCGTCGATCACAGTTATTTGCAGCAGATCGCCCAGGCGGCTGATCGGCTGGGATTCGGCGGGGTACTGATCCCCACCGGCCGCTCGTGCGAAGACTCCTGGCTGGTGGCCGCCTCGCTGATCCCGGTTACCCAGCGGCTGAAGTTTTTGGTCGCGCTGCGGCCGGGCATCATCTCCCCTACGCTGGCGGCGCGCCAGGCAGCGACGCTGGATCGCCTGTCCAACGGGCGTGCGCTGTTCAATCTGGTCACCGGCGGCGATCCGGAAGAGTTGGCGGCCGAGGGGCTGCACCTTAGCCATGAAGAGCGCTACGAAGCCTCAACCGAGTTCACCCATATCTGGCGCCGGGTGCTGGAAGGCGAAACCGTCGATTTCGACGGCAAGCATATTCAGGTGAAAGGCGCCAAACTGCTGTACCCGCCGGTGCAGCAGCCGCGCCCGCCGCTCTATTTCGGCGGATCCTCCGCCGCCGCGCAGGATCTGGCCGCCGAACAGGTAGAACTGTATCTCACCTGGGGAGAGCCGCCGGCGCAGGTTAAAGAGAAGATTGAAGAGGTGCGCGCCAAAGCGGCAGCGAAAGGCCGCCAGGTACGCTTCGGTATCCGCCTGCATGTCATCGTGCGGGAAACCACCGAAGAGGCCTGGCACGCCGCCGACCGGCTGATCGCGCACCTCGATGAGGAAACCATCGCCAACGCGCAGCAGGCCTTTGCGCGTTTCGACTCCGTCGGCCAACGGCGCATGGCGGCGCTGCACGGCGGCAAAAAGGATAACCTGGAGATCAGCCCGAACCTGTGGGCCGGCATCGGCCTGGTGCGCGGCGGCGCCGGCACCGCATTGGTGGGCGACGGCCCGACGGTCGCGGCGCGCATGCAGGAATATGCCGATCTGGGCATCGACACCTTCATTCTCTCCGGCTATCCGCATCTGGAAGAGGCCTACCGCGTCGGCGAACTGCTGTTCCCGCACCTCGATCTGACGCAGGAGGAAACACCCGAGCGCCTTCAGCCGGTGCGCCCGCAGGGCGAAGTGGTGGCCAACATCTATGTTCCGCAAAAAGTGTCGCAGAGCTGAGGAGCGCCCCGATGGCAAAGAACGCGCAACGCATCCTGTATCGGCTGGCCCCCTGGGCGCTGCCGCTGGCGCTGGTGATCCTCTGGCAGATCGCCGTCGAAACCGGCTGGCTGTCCAACCGTATTTTACCGGCGCCGAGCGCAGTGCTGGCCGCCTTCTGGAGCCTGAGCCAAAGCGGCGAACTGTGGCAGCATCTGAGCATCAGCAGCCAGCGCGCGTTGATCGGCTTTGCCATCGGCGGCAGCATCGGGCTGATCCTCGGCTTTATTACCGGGCTGTCGCGCTGGGGCGAACGCCTGCTGGACAGCTCGGTGCAAATGATCCGCAACGTGCCGCACCTGGCGCTGATCCCGTTGGTGATCCTGTGGTTCGGCATCGATGAATCCGCCAAGATCTTTCTGGTGGCGCTCGGTACGCTGTTCCCGATTTATCTCAATACCTATCACGGCATCAAAAACATCGATCGCGGCCTGTTGGAGATGGCCCGCAGCTACGGCCTGAGCGGTTTCCGCCTGTTTACACAGGTGGTGCTGCCGGGTGCGCTGCCGTCGATTATGGTCGGCGTGCGTTTCGCTCTCGGCTTCATGTGGCTGACGCTGATCGTCGCCGAAACCATCTCGGCCAATTCGGGCATCGGCTACCTGGCGATGAACGCGCGTGAATTTCTGCAAACCGACGTGGTGGTGGTGGCGATCGTGCTGTACGCCCTGCTCGGCAAGCTGGCGGACGTGGGCGCGCAGCTGCTTGAGCGCGTCTGGTTGCGCTGGCATCCGGCCTATCAACTGAAACAGGGAGAAGCGCTATGACCCTTCCCGCTCGCCTTGCGCAAGGCACGCCGGTGACGCTGGAGTCCATCGGCAAAGGTTACGGCAACCGTACGGTGCTGGACAATATTCAGCTGCACATCTCCGCCGGGCAGTTCGTGGCGGTGGTCGGCCGCAGCGGCTGTGGCAAAAGCACCCTGTTGCGCCTGTTGGCCGGCCTGGAACAGGCCAGCAGCGGCGTGCTGCTCAGCGGCAACGCGCCGCTTGCCGCCGTTAAAGAGGATACCCGGCTGATGTTTCAGGATGCGCGCCTGCTGCCGTGGAAAACGGTGATCGACAACGTGGGGCTGGGGCTGCGCGGCCAGTGGCGCGATGCGGCGCTGCAGGCGCTGGACGCGGTCGGCTTGGCGGATCGCGCCCGCGACTGGCCGGCGGCGCTGTCCGGCGGGCAAAAGCAACGGGTCGCCCTGGCGCGCGCGCTGATCCACCGCCCTCGCCTGCTGTTGCTGGACGAACCGCTCGGAGCGCTGGATGCCCTGACGCGCATCGAGATGCAAGGGTTGATAGAAACGCTGTGGCAACAGCACGGTTTTACCGTGCTGTTGGTCACGCATGACGTCAGCGAAGCCATCGCGCTGGCGGATCGGGTGATCCTGATCGAAGAGGGACGCATCGGGCTGGATCTCTCCCTCGATCTGCCACGGCCGCGCCGCAAAGGCTCGGCCCGGCTGGCGGAACTGGAAGCCGAAGTGCTGGAACGGGTATTATCGCCGCCGGCTACCGGGGCTAGCCCGCGCCAGGCGGCGAATTGAACGGATAAAAAAAGGGACGGCAAAAGCCGTCCCTTGATCTATTCAGCGTGAAAAAATCAGGCGTCGAGCGCCTTACTGATCTTCTCGTACAGATCGCCGGACAGATTTTCCAACCCTTTCAACTGTTCCAGCGCCTTGCGCATCAGCGCCTGGCGGCCCGCGTCGTAACGCTTCAGGCGAATCAGCGGTTCAATCAGGCGCGCGGCGATCTGCGGGTTACGCTGGTTGAGATCGCTGAGGATCTCCGCCAGGAACTGATAGCCGCTGCCGTCCGCCGCATGGAACGCCGCCGGGTTACCGGAAGCGAAGCCGCCGATCAACGAGCGGGTGCGGTTCGGGTTGCTCAGGCTGAACGAGCGGTGTTGCAACAGGGCACGCACCTTGCTCAGCACGTCTGCCGCCGGGCTGCTGCCCTGCAGCACGAACCATTTGTCCATCACCAGGCCATCCTGATGCCAGCGCTCGTCGAACGCCGCCAGCAGCGCATCGCGGCACGGCAGCTGGGCCGCGACCGCGGCGGACAGCGCCGCCAACGAATCGGTCATGTTATCCGCCTGGCGATACTGTTCGCTCACCAGCCGATCCGCCAGCGCCACATCTTCGCCGAACGCCAGGTAGCCCAGGCAAACATTGCGCAAGGCGCGCTTGGCGATCTCGGCGTGCTCCACACGGTAGCCGTCGGTCTTGTTGGCGTGATAAACCGCCAGCCATTCATCGGCCAACTCACGCGCCAGGCAGCGTACTATCGCTTCGTGCACCGCAGCGATCGCTTCCGGATCGATGGTGGCGAACAGCTCGGCGATTTCGTTCTCCGACGGCAGCGTCAGGATCTGCGCCGCCAGCGCCGGATCCAGTATTTCGTCCAGCAGCACCGCGCGGAATGCATCGGCCACGTGCAGCGGCAGCGACAGCGGCTGCTTCTGCTGGTGCCGCGCCACGTTCAGCTTGATATAGGTCGCCAGCAGGCTCTGCGCCGCATCCCAGCGCGCAAATTCATTGCGCGCGTGCTGCATCAGGAAGGTCAGCTGCTGATCGCTGTACGGATAGTCCAGCTTCACCGGCGCGGAGAATTCGCGCAGCAGCGACGGCACCGGCTTGTGCGCCACGCCGTCGAACACGAAGGTCTGCTCCGCTTCGGTGACGTTCAGCACGTTGTTGACCGGCAGGCCGCCCTTTTGCAGCGGAATGACGTTGCCTTCGCTGTCGTACAGTTCGATATCCAGCGGGATATGCAGCGGCAACTTCTCCGGCTGATCGGCGGTCGGCGCGGTTTTCTGGCTGACATGCAGGCGATACTGCTGGGTTTGTGCGTCGTGTTCGTCGCGTACCGTCAACAGCGGCGTGCCGGACTGGCTGTACCAACGGCGGAAGCGCGACAGATCGACGTTGGACGCATCCTCCATCGCCTGCACGAAATCGTCGCAGGTGGCGGCGCTGCCGTCGTGGCGTTCGAAATAGAGCTGCATCCCTTTCTGGAAGTTCGCTTCCCCCAGCAAGGTGTGCATCATGCGGATCACTTCGGAACCCTTTTCATACACCGTCAGGGTGTAGAAGTTGTTCATCTCGATCACTTTGTCCGGGCGGATGGCGTGCGCCATCGGGCTGGCGTCTTCGGCGAACTGCGCGCCGCGCATCACGCGCACGTTATCGATGCGGTTGACCGAGCGCGATCCCAGATCGGAACTGAACTCCTGATCGCGGAACACCGTCAGCCCCTCTTTCAGGCTGAGCTGGAACCAGTCGCGGCAGGTCACGCGGTTACCGGTCCAGTTGTGGAAGTATTCGTGGCCGATCACCGCTTCGATGTTCAGGTAGTCCTTGTCGGTGGCGGTTTCCGCCTTCGCCAGCACATATTTGGAGTTAAAGATATTTAACCCTTTGTTCTCCATCGCGCCCATATTGAAGAAATCGACCGCCACAATCATATAAATGTCGAGATCGTATTCCAGGCCGAAGCGGGTCTCGTCCCACTTCATCGAATTCTTCAGCGAAGTCATCGCCCAGTCGGCGCGATCCAGGTTGCCGCGATCGACGAACAGCTCCAGCGCAACCTTACGGCCGGAGCGGGTGGTGAAGCTGTCGCGCAGCACGTCGAAGTCCCCCGCCACCAGCGCGAACAGGTAACAAGGTTTCGGGAACGGATCCTGCCATTGCACCCAGTGGCGGCCATCGGCCAATTCGCCCTGGCCGATGCGGTTGCCGTTCGACAGCAGGAACGGATAGCGCGCCTTGTCGGCCACGATGCGGGTAGTAAAGCGCGCCAGCACATCCGGGCGATCCTGATAATAAGTAATGTGGTGGAAGCCTTCGGCTTCGCATTGCGTGCACAGCGCATCGCCGGACAGGTACAACCCTTCCAGCGCGGTGTTTTTCGCCGGGTGAATGTCGTTGACGATGGTAAGAGTGAATTGTCCCGGCAACTCTTCGATGATCAGTTGGTTATCCTGCTGACGATAGGCACTCCACGGTTGACCGTCGACCTGAATGCTCACCAGCGTCAGATCTTCGCCATCCAGCACCAGCGGGGCGCCGGCCGCACCCTGACGTTTGATTTTACTGACGGCGGTCACGCGCGTGGTTTCCGCATCCAGACTGAAGTCCAAATCGATATCGGTCGTGGTGTAATCAGGCGCGCGATAATCGTGGCGATATTTTGCCTGTGGCTGTTGTGTCATAAAAACCCTTAAACGTCTCAGTGAGTTATAGGTGCAGGCCGCTCTTCTCCTCCGCGCCGCAGCCGGTGTGTTCCCCTGCGGCGCACGGCGGACCTGATTGTGAATAAACTGTATCACAGCTGGCCGAAAAGCCCAGAGCCGCCGGGCGACCACGAGAGAGAAATCAGAGGCAAATCATAAATCGCCGCCAGACGACAGCGCGGGTGACCAATGGCTAAATAGAAATCAGCATTTAATGCTAAAAAAACGCCGTCCGGGCGCGCCGGCATAGTTGAGGCGGCACAGGCGGCATAGTGGTATAATTGCCAAATCAGGCCCAGGGATGACTCGCACTATGAAAATCAAATACGCAATCTATTTTTTTACCCTGTGCCTGATGACCTCCTTCTCGCTGTTCATCGTCGAGGAGCTGCTCGAAGCCCATACCGACTACCGCGATAACCAGCTCAACCTGTATAAGATCGATCGCGCCAAAGAAATTTCCGAGGCCTTCCAGGCCTCACTGCAGGCTCACCGCCTCAAACGATTGAGCCTGATCGATCCGCAAATCACCCGCGCGCAATGTTTGGCCGCCGATCGGGTGGCGCGTGAGAAAATTACCCGGATCCGCGAACATCTGAACGACACGGTCGCCAGGCAGCTCGGAGTACGGCAAAAAATCGCCGCGCTGTCGATGATCGGCCTGATGGAACAGCTGTTGGATAACGACAACCTGCAGCTTTCGCAGGTCAACAACGCCAATGCCAATCTGTTCAACATCAACAGCGCCTATTACATCTCGCAAACCAGCAAGAGCTATTATCGCTACACCTACGATACCCGGATGGTGGATACCGATTCCTTTATGTTTCTCGAGGCCATTCGCCTCAACAACCGGCTGAATATGTCACTGACGGAGTTAAGCGATCAGATTATCGACGTCAACGTCAACCCGCTCGATCGCAAAGACGCCTACCTGAAGTCCATTCAGTTGACCGGCGTGCTGAACGCACTGAGCACCCGATTGATCTTCATGAAGATCAACTACGACGACGTGCAAACCACCGAGCTCGTCAATCAGTTGCTCACCCTGGTGTCGGCCGAACGTCTCAAGCAGGTCACCGATGGGTTATACACCGCCATCAACACCCAAAAACCCTATCCCGCAGCGCTTATTTCGCGCTATGTCGACGAGCTGAGCGGGCTTTCGCAGGCGCTGTATCAACGCAGCTTCGAGCTGGAAACCGTCGCTTCGCGTCACAAAATTTACGATAGCCAGACCACCATTTACGGCATGATCGCGCTCGCCGGCCTGGTGGTGTTGCTGTTCATTTTGCCGGCGCTGGTGTTCTGCACCAACATCAACCGTTGGCTGACCAAGACCCACAACAATATCGTTCGGCTGTCCCGCGGCGAGATGAATATCGATCGCAACGACGCCTTCTACAGCCGGGAACTGATCGCCATCAGCGACGCCATTCAGCAGCTCAGGCAATACCAGCTGGACAAGGTCTCGCTGGAAAGTGAGAAGCAACTGTTGATTAAAGAGCTCGAGGCCTCTTCCTTCCTCGATCCGCTCACCAATATTTATAACCGCCGTAAATTTTTCCTTGAATGTCAGCTGCTGGGTGACAGCAGCTATCCACAGGCCTTTTGCCTGATCGATATCGACAACTTCAAACAGCTCAACGACAGCTATGGCCACGACGTGGGTGACCAGGCGCTGGTGGCATTCGGCCACCTGCTGCAACGCGCGTTCCGCGCCAGCGACATTTTCTGCCGCTACGGCGGCGAAGAGTTCGCGGTGCTGCTGGGCAACTGTTCGTTGGACAACGCGCGGGACATCATGGAGCAATTGCGCACCCGTACTCATCGCCTGACGCTAAATCTGACCGACGGACGGCAAGTGCGTTTCACCACCAGCTGCGGCATTGCGCCGGTCAACGCGTTCACCGCGCTGCAGGCGGCGATCAAACAGGCGGACGAAGCGCTCTATTTTTGCAAAAAGAACGGCAAGGATCGGGTCAGCGTACACACTCAGGTCGGGTTTATCTGATTCGCTGTTTAAAATAATTAACATTATAATTTTTATGACTAATTAGGCTAAGTCATTCACCTTACACGCATATCTGGCTTTTTTTCTTCCCCGCCGCCGCCAGGCCGCCATAAAGGCACGTTTAATCCTCGACCCGCTTTGGTGATTTATGGTGTGATGCAGCTTCAATAACAGGATAATCCGGGTATACTCCACCCCCACTTTTATGATTATCCGGATTTGGACACGCGCCTGACGAGGATGCTGTAACGCGCTATGACTCAATACGCTTCCCCGATTTTGACATCACTGCTTGATACCGATGCTTATAAGCTTCATATGCAGCAAGCAGTGTTCCATCGCTATCCCGCGATCAGCGTGGCGGCGGAATTCCGCTGCCGCGGCGACGAACTGCTGGGCGAATATGCCGACGAGATCCGCGCCCAGGTGGCGCTGATGAGCAGGCTGACGCTGACCGACGCCGAATTCGCTTATCTCTCGGGCCTGCCCTTCTTCCGTCAGGATTATCTGAACTGGCTGCGGACGTTTCGCTACGATCCGCAGCAGGTGATCGTCGAGAACCGTGACGGCAAGCTGCACATCCGCATCGCCGGGCCGTGGCGCGAAATGATCATGTGGGAAGTGCCGCTGCTGGCGGTGATCAGCGAAGTGGTGCACCGCCGCCGCTCTGCGCAGGTGACGCCGGAACAGGCGGTGGCACATCTGCAGACCAAGCTGGCACAGTTCAAGACGCTGGCGGGCGATCTGGACCTTTCGCGCTTCAAGCTGATGGACTTCGGCACCCGTCGCCGTTTCTCTCAGGGCGTTCAGCAGGCCATCGTCAGCACCTTGCAGGCCGAATTCCCGTACTTATCGGGCACCAGCAATTACGATCTGGCTCACCAGCTCGGCCTGGTGCCGGTCGGCACGCAGGCGCATGAATGGTTCCAGGCGCACCAGCAGATAAGCCCGGTGCTGGCCAACAGCCAGCGCGCCGCATTGCAAGCCTGGCTGGATGAATACCCGGACCAGCTTGGCATCGCGCTCACCGACTGCATCACCATGGACGCCTTCCTGCGCGACTTCGGCCCTCAGTTCGCCGAGCGTTACCAGGGGCTGCGCCACGATTCGGGCGATCCCGTTGAGTGGGGCGAAAAGGCCATTGCCCACTACGAGAAACTGGGCATCGATCCGATGAGCAAAACGCTGGTGTTCTCGGACAACCTGGATCTGGACAAAGCGCTGACGCTCTACCGCCACTTCTATCAACGCATCAACCTCGGATTCGGCATCGGCACGCGCCTGACCTGCGATATTCCCGGCGTCAAGCCGCTGAATATCGTGATCAAACTGGTCGAGTGCAAAGGCAAACCGGTGGCCAAGCTCTCCGACAGCCCCGGCAAAACCATTTGTCAGGATCAGGCGTTCGTCAGGGCCCTGCGCAAAGCCTTCGATCTGCCGCTGGTGAAGAAAGCCAGCTGATCCTTCTTTATATAGGGAGAAAGCCGGCCCGGTTCACGCGCCGGCTTTTTTGTTTTTATCCCGAACGCCCTCTTTTCAGCCAGCCACGATAAATGTTGCGCCAATCCGATGATTTCTGCTTGTGCTCTGCACCGCGGCAAGTAACATAGCCATTACCCCCATATTCTTGGGTTGTAAGCTATTTCTAAACCAAATTATTAAAGAGAGAAATCTATGAGCGTAGTGCCTGTAGTCGACGTACTGCAAGGTCGTGCTGCGGTTGACAGTGAAGTCACCGTACGCGGCTGGGTACGTACCCGGAGAGATTCAAAAGCTGGTATCTCCTTCCTGGCCGTCTATGACGGTTCCTGCTTTGATCCGTTACAGGCCGTCGTTAATAATTCTCTGCCGAATTATCAGGATGAAGTACTGCACCTGACCACCGGTTGCTCGGTTGAAGTGACCGGTAAGGTCGTCGCCTCACCGGGCGAAGGCCAGAGCTTCGAACTGCAGGCCACCGCGATCAAAGTGGTCGGCTGGGTCGACGATCCGGACACTTACCCAATGGCGGCCAAACGCCACAGCATCGAATACCTGCGCGAAGTGGCCCACCTGCGCCCGCGCACCAACCTGATTGGCGCCGTGGCGCGCGTGCGTCATACCCTGGCGCAGGCGATCCACCGCTTCTTCCATGAAAACGGCTATTTCTGGGTGTCCACCCCGCTGATCACCGCCTCCGATACCGAAGGCGCCGGCGAGATGTTCCGCGTGTCCACGCTGGATCTGGAAAACCTGCCGCGCACCGACAAGGGCACCGTCGACTTCAGCGAAGACTTCTTCGGTAAAGAAGCCTTCCTTACCGTTTCCGGCCAGCTGAACGGCGAAACCTACGCCTGTGCGCTGTCCAAGGTTTACACCTTCGGCCCAACCTTCCGCGCCGAAAACTCCAACACCAGCCGCCATCTGGCAGAATTCTGGATGATCGAGCCGGAAGTGGCCTTCGCGACGCTGGACGACGTTGCCGGCCTGGCCGAAAGCATGTTGAAGTATGTGTTCCAGGCGGTGCTGGATGAACGTGCCGATGACCTGAAATTCTTCGCCGAGCGCGTGGATAAAGACGCAATCTCTCGTCTGGAGCGTTTCGTTTCTTCCGATTTCGCCCAAGTGGACTACACCGACGCTATCGAGATCCTGCTGGCCTCGGGCCAAACCTTCGAAAACCCGGTTTCCTGGGGCATCGATCTCTCTTCCGAGCATGAACGTTACCTGGCTGAGAAACACTTCCAGGCGCCGGTGGTGGTGAAAAACTACCCGAAAGACATCAAAGCGTTCTATATGCGCATGAACGAAGACGGCAAAACCGTCGCGGCCATGGACGTTCTGGCACCGGGCATCGGCGAAATCATCGGCGGCTCGCAGCGTGAAGAACGCCTCGACGTCCTCGACCAGCGTCTGGAAGAGATGGGGCTGAATAAAGAAGACTACTGGTGGTATCGCGATCTGCGCCGCTACGGCACCGTGCCGCACTCCGGTTTCGGCCTGGGCTTTGAACGTTTAATCGCCTATGTCACCGGCGTGCAAAACGTGCGCGATGTGATTCCATTCCCACGCACGCCACGTAACGCAAGCTTCTAATTTATACGATCAAACGTTTTTTAAACGATTTCGTTACAAAACAAAGGCCAGCATCGCTGGCCTTTCGCATTTTTTAATATTGACGCACGTCACAAAGTCCCCTAAAAATTACATTTGGTTACACATACTTTCTTTTTGCAACCCGATTGGGACATTGGTATCATTTTCGTCCTAGATTAACCCGCCTGTGAATGGAACACTGCGTTCAGACACAGGACGACACCAATCTATCAACAATAGTTCCCAAAGAATTATTGGCGGCAGTGGCAAAGGTGTCCGAATAACACCAATGAGGGTAATAATGATGAAGCGCAACATTCTTGCAGTGGTTATCCCGGCTCTGTTGGCTGCTGGTGCAGCAAACGCAGCTGAAATCTACAACAAAGACGGCAACAAGCTGGATCTGTACGGCAAAGTTGACGGTCTGCACTACTTCTCCAAAGACAAAGGTAATGACGGCGATCAGACCTATGTTCGTTTTGGCTTCAAAGGTGAAACCCAGATTACTGACCAACTGACCGGTTACGGCCAGTGGGAATACAACGTTCAGTCCAACCACTCCGAGTCTCAGGGCACCGAAGGCACCAAAACCCGTCTGGGCTTTGCCGGTCTGAAATTCGCTGACTACGGCTCCTTCGACTACGGCCGTAACTACGGCGTACTGTACGACGTGGAAGGCTGGACCGATATGCTGCCAGAGTTTGGTGGCGATACTTACACCTACTCCGACAACTTCATGACCGGCCGTACCAACGGCGTTGCGACCTATCGTAACAACAACTTCTTCGGTCTGGTTGACGGTCTGAACTTCGCTCTGCAATACCAGGGCAAAAACCAGAACGACGACCGCGCTCTGAAAAAACAGAACGGCGACGGCTTCGGTATCTCCTCTACTTATGACATCGGCGAAGGCGTAAGCTTCGGTGCGGCATACGCATCATCCAGCCGTACCGATGATCAGAAAGACCTTTCTACCGCTCAGGGCAAGAAAGCTGACGCATGGACCGTGGGCGCGAAATACGACGCCAACAACGTCTACCTGGCGGCGATGTACGCAGAAACTCGCAACATGACCCCATACGGCGAGTCTGACTTCTCTATCGCTAACAAAACTCAGAACTTCGAAGTGACCGCTCAGTACCAGTTCGATTTCGGTCTGCGTCCAGAAGTATCTTACCTGCAGTCTAAAGGTAAGGATCTGGCTGGCCGCACCGCGCACGGCGCTCGCTTCGACGGCGGCGACGCTGACCTGGTCAAATATGTTTCTGTTGGCACCACTTACTACTTCAACAAAAACATGTCCACCTATGTTGATTACAAAATCAACCTGCTGGATAAAAATGAATTCACCGAAGCTAACAAGATCGCTACCGATAACATCGTTGGCGTTGGCTTGGTGTACCAGTTCTAAGTTGTCTCGCTTAACGGCGGTTTACCGTCGGCTAAGTTAAAAAACAGGGCTTCGGCCCTGTTTTTGTTTGTGTCAGCCGGTAATTTTTTATCCTGCCAATTTCTCCTTCCCCATCATTTTTTCTGCCTAATACTCCCCCTTCGCAAGATCGCGGTGTTTTTATCGCAAACGGTTGGCAAAGCCGGTAACTGGCGGTACCCTGATGCTTCTGTCTGCTTAACTCCGAGATTTGGAAGCACCTGACATGTTTGAAAAAATCACCGCCGCACCCGCCGACCCGATACTGGGCCTGACCGACATTTTCCGCGCCGACGCCCGCCCGAATAAAATCAATTTAGGGATTGGCGTTTATAAAGACGAAACCGGTAAAACCCCGGTGCTGACCAGCGTAAAAAAAGCTGAGCAGTATCTGCTGGAAAATGAGACCACCAAAAACTATCTCGGTATTGAGGGCATCCCGGCGTTCGCCAGCTGCACGCAAGAACTGTTGTTCGGCAAAGAGAGCCCGATCGTCGCCGATCGTCGCGCGCGCACCGCACAGACGCCAGGCGGCACCGGCGGCCTGCGCGTTGCGGCAGACTTTATCGCTAACCAGACCAGCGCCAAACGCATCTGGATTAGCAACCCAAGCTGGCCGAACCACAAGAACGTCTTTAGCGCCGTGGGCCTGGAAGTGCTGGAATCCGCCTACTACGACGCCGCCAACCACGCGTTGGATTTCGACGGCCTGCTGAACAGCCTGAAACAGGCGCAGGCCGGCGATGTGGTGCTGTTCCACGGCTGCTGCCATAACCCGACCGGTATCGATCCAACGGCGGAGCAGTGGGCGCAGCTGGCCGAACTTTCCGTCGCCAACGGCTGGCTGCCGCTGTTCGACTTCGCTTATCAGGGCTTCGCCAATGGACTGGAAGAGGATGCGCAGGGCTTGCGTATTTTCGCCGCCAAACATAAAGAGCTGATCGTCGCCAGTTCCTACTCGAAAAACTTCGGTCTGTACAATGAGCGCGTCGGCGCTTGCACCATTGTGGCTGCCGATGCCGAAACCGCCGATCGCGCCTTCAGCCAGGTGAAAGCGGCGATTCGCGCCAACTATTCCAACCCGCCGTCACACGGTGCGGCCGTGGTGGCCACTATTCTGGGCAACGACGCGCTGCGCGCGATGTGGGAGCAGGAACTGACCGACATGCGCCAGCGTATTCACCGCATGCGTCAGCTGTTTGTGAACACCCTGCAGGAGAAAGGCGCACAGCAGGACTTCAGCTTCATCATCCAGCAGAACGGCATGTTCTCGTTCAGCGGCCTGACCAAAGAACAGGTGCTGCGTCTGCGCGAAGAGTTCGGCGTCTACGCCGTTAACTCAGGCCGGGTGAACGTGGCTGGCATGACGCCGGACAACATGGCGCCGCTCTGTGAAGCCATCGTCGCCGTGCTCTAAAAGCATCGACGCAGGTCATAAAAAAAGGGGCGCTCTATGCGCCCCTTGATTTTTCCTGTGACCCGTCCTGAATAGCGTTGACACATTTTA
>NZ_KV792479.1:0-35843 GCF_001808215.1 Serratia sp. HMSC15F11 | reverse complement strand
TTTTCGCTTTCTGGAGTACGGACTCTCCATCGCACTGCGTTCGATTATTCGCGCTCTCGTTTCCTCGGCGGAACCAGCCCAATCACTGCCAGTACGCAAGATTTAGCGGCCAACACCAGATTGAGATGCCCGGGGAAAGCGACGTTAACAAACCAAAAGACCAAGAAGACCGCCAGAGAAATAGGCCAGGCGAGCACGAAGAGCCGGGTATCGCATAGCCGCTGGGCGCAAAACAACAGCGTCAGCACGATCGCCAACAACCCGAAAGGAAGATACAGAATCAGCCTCAGGTAAGAGGCGATAACGTCGGCGAACGAGGTGTTATTGATGACGGAAATCGTTAACTTCTGAAAGAACAACGTGTCGTTGTTATAGAGATCCAAAAGATTTAGCCACGTAAAGCTGAGCCCTATCGTTAACGACATCCATACTGCATACTCTTTTCGGGATAGGGGGGTAGTGATCAAACTCAGTCTCGCATTCAAACAGCCGTTCCGAACCCATGATATAGCACAAATACGCTGAACCGGCGGTAAACGCGATTAAATGCGGCTCCCGTCAGCCACGCCTTTGTTGCCAAAGTTTATCGGCGCAGGCGGCGAATTTGCCGGTCTTGCCAGCCGGCGAACAGCAGCAAGCCACATAGCGCGCCGAGCAAGGCGCAGAACATGTCGGACTGGGTATCCCACGGGTCGCCCTGGGTGCCGAGAAACTCGTCGGCGCCCTGGCCCAGCGCCAGCGCCGCCCACCATTCGATCAGCTCATACACGGCACTGATGGCCAGCGCGATGCAGCACACCACAAAGCCCAGCATCTTGCGGCCCTGCACATAGCCGCCGCGCAGCAGGATCTCGCGCGCCACCAGCGCCGGCACCAGCCCCTGGAAGAAATGCCCCAGTTTGTCGTACGGGTTGCGGCCAAGATCCAGCCACTGCTGCACCTCAAAACCCAGCGGCACGCGGGCGTAGCTGTACATGCCGCCGAAAATCAGGATCAGCGCATGGAAGAAAATCAGCGTATAGAGCAGCGGCGTCAGCGGATAACGGCGATGGGTCAGCCACAGCAGCGGCAAGGCGATCAAAACCGGCGCCACCTCCATCAGCCAGGTGGTGCGATCGTAAGGGCGGATGGCGCTGTGGATCAGCGCGGCCAGCAGCAGCAGGGTGATAATGGACAACAACAGCGGGGTGCGCGAGGCGGGCATAACCAACGTTCCTTCAGATTAACGGATCAATGCACTCTTTATACCGCAGATCCTGGGGCGAAAAAAAACAGGCGGAGCGTCGCCGCTTCGCCTGTTCGGTGTGCGCTTATCCTGCGCGGGATTACTTCAGCGCTACGCGGATCACGTCGTCCGGCGCGGTGGCTTCTTTCTCGCGGCTGGAAGCCTGCTTGACGCTGACGTACAGCGTCTGGCCGTCCGGCGACAGCGCCAGGCTGTTCGGGTGGGTCGGCGTCTTGATGGTGTTCAGTACCTTGTAGCTCTTGGCGTCGATTACGCTCACTTCGCCCGCCTGGCGATGGGTGACGTAAACTTCATTGCGCGCCGGGTTGAACAGCACCGCCAGCGATTCCGGCACGTCGATCTTGCTCAGGATGTTGCCGTTGCGGGTATCCACCACCAGCACCTGCGGCTGCTTGGAATCGGTGATGAACGCGCGATGGGTAGCGGTATCCAGGCTGATGTTCAGGAAGAAGTGCTCTTTGGACTCATCCAGCTTCTTGCGCGACAGCACCTTGTTGGATTGGGTGTCGATGGTCACCAGCTCGCCGTCGGCGTTGGTGACGTACAGGCGCTTGGCGGCGGCGTCCAGCGCCAGGCCGGTGCCGTATTTGCCGGTGTCGGTCACGGTGGCGCGCAGGGTCAGATCCTTGCCGTCCACCACCCACACCACGCTGGATTCACCCAGCCCGGTGATGTACAGGGTATCGCTGTCGGCATCCGCCACCAGTTCGCGCGGCGCCAGCGGCTTGACGGTCTCGGAACGCTTGCGCGCGTCCAGCACCAGGCGGCCTTTCACGTCGCCGGTCTTGGCGTCGATGGCGGTCACCGAGTTATTGACGGTGTTACCGAAGAACAGCGTGCCGGTCTTGGCGTTGACGGCGGCGCCGAACGGTTTGATGTCGTTATGGATAATTTGGGTCACGTCCAGCGTGGTCGGATCCAGACGGTAAACGATGCCGCCCTTGTCCAGCTTGCGGCTCTGCGACGTCGCCAGGTAGAGCGCGTTCTCGCTCGGGCTGTAGGCCATTTCATAGGCGCCCTTGCCAACCGGCTTGCGCAGCACTTCCGGCGCGGTCTGCGCCAGCAGCGTATTGGAGAACAGCAGCGTGGACAGCAGCATCAGCGGGAATGCCGCACGTTTTCCCTTGGTGATCAAAGTATTCATCAAAATCTCCTTATAGAGCCAACGGGGCGGCCACTCGGCCGCCCTCTCTCGTTATTAAAATCAGGCTTTCTCTTCGGAAAGCAGCGCCCACCAGCTGTCGATGGTCGGGTTGCGCGCCAGCGCGATAAAGTCGATGTCGCCGCGGATCTTGCGCCAGCGGGTCGCCAGCTCCATGATGCGCACCGAATCCAGACCGTAATCGATCAGGTTCTCATCGTTGCCCATGTCTTCGCTGTCTTCGTCAAGCAGCGGCAGGATCTGCTGACGCAGCGCATCGATGCTGGCGATACCGGCAGCCGGCAACAGAGACGCGGTGGTCACCACCCGGCCGCAGCGGCCGGCGGTGTAACGCAGCGCCATCAGGTGTTCGTCGCGCGAGAAGTCCGCCAGGCCGTCGGCCACCATGAACGGCTGGATGTTGCGCATGAAGGCGTCGATGGCGGTGGTCAGGCAGCCGATGTGCGCATACACGCCGCAGATAATCAGCTGATCGCGGCCGGACTCCTGCAGGATCTCCTGCAGCGGCGAGCGGTGGAAGGCGCTGTAGCGCCATTTCACCAGCACCGTGTCGTCTTCGTCCGGCGCCAGCGCGGCAGTCACCGCCTGCTGCTCGGGGTGTTTGTTCAGACCCGGCCCCCACATGTCGTTCAACAGCGCGCGATCTTCATCGCTCTGCTGGTTCGGCTGCGCGGTATAGAACACCGGAATGTCCTGCTGTTTGCAGTAGCGGCGCAGGTTGGCGATGTTCTCCACCACCTGTTTAATCAGCGCGCTGTCTTCGCCCCAGAAATTGAGGAAATACTGCTGCATGTCGTGGATCAGCAGCGCGGCGCGCTGCGGTTCTACCTGCCAGGTGACTTTATTTTGCGGCAGTTCGTCCGCCGTCGGCAGCGCGTAATCATTAAGTTTTGGAATGGCCATCGATTAATCTCCCTGAGCCTGAGTCTGTAGTTGCGCGTCGAGCTGCTGGCGCAGCCGTTTTTTGTCCACTTTGCCGACCGGGGTCAGCGGCAGGCTGTCCACCTGAATAAAGCGATCCGGCAGTTTGAAATCCGCCACGCCCTGCTCGCGCAGGTGGCGACGCAGCACCACCGGCTTCAGCGGCGCGTTGGCGATGATATAGGCGCAGCTCTTCTCCCCCATCAGCGCGTCCGGCATCGACACCAGCGCGGTGTTGATCACGTCCGGATGACGCAGCAGCAGGTTCTCGATCTCCTCGGCGGCGATCTTCTCTCCGCCGCGGTTGATCTGATCTTTCTGCCGCCCCTGCACGGTGATGTAGCCGTCTTCGCTGATGCTGATCAGATCGCCGGAGCAGTAGAAACCGTCGGCGTCGAAGGCGTCGGCGTTGTGCGCCGGGCTCTGGTAGTAACCGCGGAAGGTATAAGGCCCGCGCGTCATCAACCGCCCGACCTCGCCCGCCGGCAACGGATTGCCGTCGTCATCCGCCACCCACACTTCGTCGTCCGGCGACATCGGCCGCCCTTGCGTCGTCAGGATGTGGCGTTCGTCGTCGTCCAGCCGGGTGTAGTTCACCAGCCCTTCCGCCATGCCGAACACCTGCTGCAGTTGGCAGCCGATTTCGTTCTGAATGCGCGCCGCCAGCGTTTCGCCCAGCTTGGCGCCGCCCACCTGCAGCAATTTCAGGCTGGCGAGTTGGGCATTGCCGCCCCACTCTTCGATCGCCTGCAGCCACAGCGTGACCGCCGGCGGCACCAGCGCCGTCACGTTGATTTGGTGCTGTTCGATCAGGCGGAAGCACTGCCCGGCGTCCGGATCGGCGGCGAACACCACCAGCCCGGCGCCATAAAACACGCCCAGTACGCCCGGCGAACTCATCGGGTAGTTGTGCGCCACCGGCAACGCGCACAGATAGCGGGTCTGCGCGTCGAAACGGCAGATCTCCACGCTGCGGCGAATGCTGTAGTAGTAATCATTGTGGGTGCGCGGGATCAGCTTCGGTGTACCGGTGCTGCCGCCGGAAAGCTGGAAGAACGCCACCTGATCGGCCACGGAAGGCTGCGCGACGAAACCGTCGCTCGCTTCGTCCAGCCAGGCGGCCAGCGCCAGCTCGCCCTCGGGCTGGCTGCGCAGCGCCACGACCCGCAGCGAAGGATGCGCATCGCGGAAGGCGTTCAGGAATTGATCGTCGGCAAACAGCCCGTGCTGGCGATCGGCGATCAGCAGCGCCGGTTTGATCTGCTCGGCATAGGCGTTCAGCTCGCTGCGCTGATGGCTGAACAGCGCGTTGACCGGCGCCACGCCAATTTTCAGCAGCGCGAAGAACACGATATAGAACTCCGCCACGTTGCCCAGCTGGACCAACGCGGTGTCGCCGGATTTCACGCCGCGGCGCAGCAGAGCGGCCGCCAGGCGATCGGAACGCTGCTGCAGCTCGCGGTAGGTCAGGCTGCCCTGGGCGTCGATAATCGCCGGGGCGTCGTTGTTGGCCTGGCGGTCGAGGATCTCGGTCAGCGGCTTGTCAGTCCAGTAGCCGCGTTCGCGATAGCGGCTGGCGAACTCCGCCGGCCAGGGGGTAAAGGCAATGCTCATCTTGTCGTTATCCTTGATTCATACCAAAGGCACGCAGAATGGTGCTGAGTTTGGTGCCTGTTTCATGCCATTCAGATTCGGGTGAAGAGTCTTCCACGATGCCGGCGCCGGCGAACAGCCGCACCCGGTTGCCGTCAACGGTGCCGCAGCGGATAGTCACGACCCACTCGCCGTTGCCTTCATCGTCGCACCAGCCGACGATGCCGCCGAACAGGCCGCGATCGAACGGCTCCAGCTTGCCGATCAGGGCGTGCGCCTCGGCCGTCGGCATGCCGCACAGCGCCGGCGTCGGGTGCAGCAAGCAGGCCAGCGACAGGGCATTTTCGTCTGGAGACGCCGCCTCGCCGTCGATCGGTGTAGAGAGATGCCACAGCGTCGTGGTGGTCAACAATTCAGGGGTGTGCGGCACGTTCAGGTAGCGACAGCGGCCGGCCAGCACGTCACGCATGCTTTCGGTGACGATGCGATGCTCGTGGCGATCCTTCGCCGAGGCCATCAGCCGCTCTCCCACTTCGCGATCGCGCTGCGGGTCGGCCTCGCGCCGGGCGGAACCGGCCAGCGGATTGGAATAGAAACGGCCGCCGTCCTGGCGCAGCAGCAGCTCCGGGCTGGCGCCCAACAGCGCGCCCTGCTCCAGCGGCACATGGAAATGGAAACCGTGCGGGTTCTGGGCAATCACACGCGCCATCAGCGCATGGCGATCCACCGGCTGGCGCGTTTCGATCTCCAGCAGGCGTGACAAGACCACTTTATCCAGCTCACCGGCCTTCATCGCGTCGACGGCGTCGCTGACCATCTTCATAAACGGCTGCTGCGGCGGCAGCTCCGTCACGCCGGCCAGTTCAGGGCAGTTCGCCGCCGGCCGAACGCCGGCCATAAAGGCGGCGCGATCGAACCAGCGGCTCTGCTGCGGAATAAACAGCGCCGAAGGCTGCCGGGTATCGAACGGGATGGCGCCGCACAGCAGCGGTTTTTTGATGCCGGCCTGACGGGCCTCGGCAAACGCCCGCCGTACGCTGCGCTGGAACTCGCCGTTCAGGTCGGCGCCGTCTGCGGCCGGCAGGCGAATGCGGCTGAAACAACCGGTGGTGGTCAAGCTGCGGAAAGGAGAGGTAAAGAAGAAGCCCGACGCCGGAGAAAAATCAGCGGCGAACCGGTGTTCTTCGCGCTCCTGCATTTCCTTTCGATTGATGTCGTTCACGGCAGTAACCATCGCTTCGCCCTCAAGAATTTGAAGTGATAACCAATATAATAATGATTATCATTTGAGTTGATTCCGCGCTAAATTACTCGCCGATATTTGCTATGTCAATAAACGTAAGCACTTCTTTCATTTCGAAATCATGACATAAACGCTGTGGGTTTTACGCATGCCGATGATAAGCATTGCTATTTGATCCCACAGCGTTGTCTTAACGCGTTCGACTACTTTTCTGTGGCGGGCTGTGGCTCCGGTTTGTGCAGCGTGACCTGGCGCAAACCGGTCATGGCGAACAGCAACAGGATGCCAAGCACCGCCGCGCCGAAGCCGAAACCGCTGGCGCTCATCGCCGGCAGCATGAAGGCGCCCATCGCCCCCAGCAGCAATGCGCCCAGCGCATCGCCCACCACGTTCTGCGCCGTCCACAGGCCGTTGATGCGGCCGAGGAAGTTGTCCGGCGTCAGGCTCTGGATCAGGCCGTATTGCAGCAGCGAGTTCAGCGCGCTCAGGTAGCCGAACGCCACCAGGCACAGCAACGCCAGGCTGTACCACGGCATCAGGCCGAACAGGCCAATGGCGGCGAACGCCGCGATCGCCGTCAGCAGCATCACCCAGCCGGGGCGCGCCACGTGCGCCACGCGCCCGCTGGTGAACGCACCGATGGCCGCGCCGAGCGGCACGGCGGCGTACATATAACCGAGGTGGGCAGCGTCGATGTGCCAGCTTGCCGCCATCGCCGGGTACAGCACGCGCACCGCGCTGGCCATGGTCAGCAGCGCGCCGATCAGCGCCACCATGCCGATCACCTTGTTCTGGAACAGGAAGGCGAAGCCGCCCGCCAGCGCGCGCAGCGGGTGTTCACGCGGCTGCGGCGGCGGCATCAGCTGCGGCAGGCTCAGCAGCGGCAGCAGCGTCAACAGGGTGCCAAACGCCGCCAGGCCGTAGTTCCAGGCAATGCCCATATGGGCAATCACCAGGCCGCCAATCGCCGGGGAAAGAATCGAGCCGAAGCGCACCGTCAGCATGCTGATGGCGCCCGCCTGCACGATGTTTTCGCGGCCCACCAGCGCCGGCGTGGCCGCCAGCAGCGCCGTCACCCCCACCGCGCCGAAGAAGCCGTCCCACACCGCCAGCAGATAAATGGCCGCCAGCGAAGGCGACGGCAACAGGGCGTTGAGGCACAGGCCGACGAAGCCGACGCCGCAGGTGGAACGCGCGAACAGGATCAGCCGGCGCCGCTCATAGCGATCGGCCAATACGCCGCCCATCAGCAGCCCGGCGAACATGCCGCCGCCGGCCAGCGTCACCGCCAGCCCGACCTGCAGGGTGGAACCGGTCAGCGCCTGGATCTGCACCGGGATGGCGATCGCCATCAGCCCCAGCGCCACAATGGAGATAAAGCGCGCGCAGAATACCGCGCGGAAAGCCCGGTTGGTTTTCAGCAGGCTAAAATCAAGCAGGATGGAGGGTTTGCTACTCATCGGTTGTTCACCACATCGTTAAACGGGGATTCTGCAGTTGCGGGGCGCTATGCTAGCACAAATGACGAAATCAATAATGATAATAAAACTCATTGATATTCAACTGTGAGCAACCGCAAGAAACGCCGCCACACGCGGGGTAATTCCCCGTGCCTGGCGGCGAGATGACGGGCGCGATTACAGCGTGCGCAAGATCCGGTTCAGCAGCGGCCCCAGCACTTTGAACGACGCCGGCGAAACGATATCGACATGCGCGCAGTCCAGCTCGTGCGCCTGCAGCGCATCGACGTACTGCGACCAGGTCTGCTGCACGTCCATCCCTTCCTGCAGCGTGCGTTTGGCGACGAACAGCGTCGCCTGGCCGCGGAAGCGGGCGGTACGCGTGTGCGACAGCAACCGCACCGAATCGGCGTAGTTGGCTTCGATGTTGTCGAACATCGCCGTGCGCGTCTCGCCCAGCGCCGGATCGAGCGTATCCTGCGACACCGCCAGGAACTGCTCGCGCTCGCGCTGCACTTCCTTCAACACGTTGTCGTCCAGCATCACGTCCCAGTTTTGGGTCTCCGGCGGATAGGTATCCAGCAGGCCGAGGAACGCCACCTGCTCGCCGCGCGCCTGCAGCCGGGCGGCGATGCCCTGCGCCAGCGTGCCGCCCAGCGAGTAGCCGATGAAGTGGTACGGCCCGTGCGGCTGTACCTGCAACACCGTCTGCAGGTGGGCATCCACCACCTGATCCATATCTTCGCTCAGCGCCAGCGGGCCGTCCGGCCGAGGCGACTGAATGCCGACCAGCGACCAGTGCTGATCGAGATAGCGCGGCAATACGCTGAACTGCCAGGAGAAACCGGACGCCGGATGCAGACAGAACAGCGTCGGCCCCTCGGTGACGCGCAGCGGCAATACGCTGTCGAAGCCGCTGCGATCGGCCTCTTCCTGCGTGCGATCTTCCGCCAGCAAGGCAGCCAACTGCTCAACGCGCGACGCCACCATCACCTGGCCGACGGACACCGCCTTGCCCAGATCGCGACGCAGCTCCGCCGCCAGCCGCATCGCCAGCAGCGAATGGCCGCCGAGCGCGAAGAAATCGTCGTCGGCGAACACCTGCTCACGCTGCAGCAAGCGGGCGAACACCTCCGCGATCTCGCTTTCCAGCCCGGCCTGCGGCGGCCGTCCTGCCTTGCGTTCACCGCCCTGCGGCTGCGGCAAGGCCTTGCGATCCAGCTTGCCGTTGGCGCTCAGCGGCAAATCACTCATTTCCACCAGCGCCACCGGCACCATGTGCGGCGGCAGACGGTCGGCCAGCGCCGCGCGCAGGGCTTCCGCATCCCAGTTCGCGCCAGGCTGCATCACCAGATAGCCCACCAGCTGGCGCGCATCGCCGCCGGCATCCACCGGCGTGCCCTGCAGCACCAGCGCGTGCGTCACCGCCTGGCGCACGCCCGGCAGCGACAGCAAGGCATGGTCGATTTCGCTCAGCTCGATACGCTGCCCGCGGATCTTCAGCTGATCGTCGCTGCGGCCCAAATATTCCACCGCGCCGTCCGGCAGCCAGCGCGCCACGTCGCCGGTGCGGTACATGCGCCCGCCCTCGCCGAACGGATCGGCGACAAAGCGGCTGGCGGTCAGATCCGGTCGGCCAAGGTAGCCGTGCGCCAGCTGCACGCCGGTCAGATACAGATCGCCCGCCACGCCCGGCGGCACCGGCCGCAGGCGCGCGTCAAGAATGCGCAGCCCGGTATTCCATACCGGCAGACCGATCGGCACGTTGGCGCCGGTCACCTTCGCCAGCGCCTCGCCGTAGGCCGGATGCCAGGTCACGTCCACCGCCGCTTCGGTCGGGCCGTAGAGGTTGTGCAACGGCACCGCCGTGCGGCTTTGCCACAGGCGGCACAGCTCCGCCGGCAGCGCTTCGCCGCTGCAGAACACCTGGCGCAGCGCGGCGCAGCTCGCCACCGCCGCGTCGTCGTCCAGGGCGGCCACGAAAGCCGCCAGCATCGACGGCACGAAGTGCAGCGTGGTAATGCGATGTTGTGCGATCAGCTGTTGCAGCTGCTGCGGGTCGCGATGCGCCTCCGGCGGCGCCATCACCAGCCGGGCGCCCACCATCAGCGGCCAGAAGAATTCCCACACCGAGACGTCGAAACTGCACGGCGTTTTCTGCAGCACCGCGTCGTCCGCCCCCAGCGGATACTGGTGCTGCATCCACAGCAAGCGGTTGACGATCGCCTGATGGCCGACCAGCACGCCTTTCGGGCGCCCAGTGGAGCCGGAGGTAAAGATGATATAGGCCGCATGGTCCGGCGTCGGGCCCGCGATCGCCACCCCGGCGGCGTGATCTGCCGCCAGCGGCGCGTCATACAGCAAGATTTCGCCCTTGTCGGCGAAACGCGCCTGCTGCGCCGGGTTGGTGATGACCAGCCGCGGCGCGGCGTCTTCCAGCATCATCGCCAGCCGCTCGTCCGGATAACCGGTGTCCAACGGCAGATAGGCGGCGCCCGCTTCCACGATCGCCATCAACGCCAGCGACAGGAACACCGAACGCGGCAGCGCCACCGCCACGATGTCGCCCGGCCGCACGCCCAGCGCCACCAGCTCGCGCGCCAGCGCCGTAACCTGCTCGCGCGTTTCGCGGTAGGTGAAGCTGAAATGCGCATCCGCCAGCGCCGGCGCGTCCGGCGTGGTTTGCGCCTGCTGCGCCAGCAGCTGGCTCAGCGTGGTCGCCGGTACCGGGTGCGCCGTGTCGTTGACCCGCGCCAGCAGCGCGTGATCGTCGGCGGTCAGCATATCGGCTTCGCCGATCGGCAACGCTGCCTGCGCGGCGAACTGCGCCAGCAGCAGCGGCAGCCGCTGCAGGTGCGCCTGCAGTTCCTGGCGGCTGTAACGCTCGGCGTTGGCCAGCAGCTCCACCTTCAGCTGATGGTGTTCGTCGATAAACAGCGCAATCTCCAGATCGCGCACCGGCCCGGAGGCCAGATCGTGGGTGATGCCTTCGATACCGGCGAAATCCAGCTGGTAATCGAACATTTTGAAGTTGAAGACCGTGCCGTACAGCGGTTCGCCGTCGCCGATGCGCCCCAGATCGCGCTGCACCTGTTCGGCGTCGTAGCGCTGATGGCGGCGCACCGTTTTCAGCTCGCGGCTGATGCGGGCGGCGGCCTCATACAGCGTGGCCTGCGGCTCAAGGTGCATTTCCATCGGCAGCACGTTGATCACCGGGCCGGCGGCGCACAGGGCGGCCGATCCGGTACGGCGCATGAAGATAAAACCGGCGCTGAAGCTCGGTTGGCCGCTCAGGCGCGATACCCACAACGCCAGCAGCGCCACCGCCATATCGGCGGCGTTCAGCTTCTGCTGCGCGCCGCACTGCACCAGTTCGGCGAAGGCCTGCGGATCGCAGCGCTGTTCCAATCGATGGATGCGCGGCGTGGGGGTTTGCCCGGCCAGCGGCTGCGGGCAGAGCGTGGCCGGCGGCGGCAGCTGCCGCGCTTTTTCGAGCCAGAAATCGGCGTCGCGCTGCCAGGCCGGCACCTCCCGGTAAGCCTGGTATTCCGCCACCACGTCGCTGAACGCCGTGAAAGGCGTCGGTTCCAGCGCGTCGCCGCGGCAAAGATGGGTGTATATCGCTGCCACGCGGCGAGCGATGGCGGTGAAGCTGAAACCGTCCACCAGCAGATGGTGATAGCGCTGATACCAAAACCAGCGGTCATCCGCGAGGCGCATCACCACATGGCGATACAGCGGCGCGCCGCTGCCGGCGCGCAAATCGCTCGCCAGATCGATGTCCATCAGCGCGCGCGCAGCGGCTTCGGGGTCCGGCGACGTCGTCAGATCGACAAGTTCCGGCTCGTGCACCGCCAGCGTGTTATCCCACCATTGCACCGGCACGCCGTCGCGTTCCGCAAAACGCAGGCGCAGCATGTCCACCTCGCCCAAGCCCTGGAGGATGGCCTGCAGCAAGAGTTCCACGGCGACGGGGCCGTTGAGTTCGATGGCGTGGGCCACCGCGTAGGCATTGCGATGCGGGGAAATTTGATCGGCGACCCAGATGCCGGGTTGCGCCGCGACCAGCGGCCATTCGCCCGCAAGCGCCGGGCCGCTGAGAGAGTTAGGGGTGTGTGACACTGCTTATTGCTCCCGTGATTACCTGGCGCCGGTCACGCCTCGCGTGCTGCGACCGGCAGAATGTCTTGCCAATGCTGTTCCAGCCACTCGGCGCACGCGTTGCGCGCCGCCGGGCCGAAGACGATCGTCCACTCGGACGGAATGGCGCGGAAATCCGGCCACAAACTGTATTGTTGTTGTACGTTGCGCAGCACCAGGCTGCGCTGCTGTGGATCATCGAACGGATTCAGGCTTTCCATCATGTGTTCCTCGTGCCGTTGCCGTCGCCGATGCCGGATAAGCGGTGGCGAAAGCGGAAGCCCAGACCGCCTGCAGCCCGTCGGTCAGGCCGCTGCGCCAGCACAGCGCGTCGTGCCCGCCTTCCACCACCCGGTAGTGCACCCGATGGCCGGCGTCGCTCAGGCGCGCCGCCATTTCGCCGCTGACCCGGTGCACCAGCTTTTCCTGCGAACCGGCTTCCATAAATACCTTCAGCGCGCCGTGGTTGCCCAGGCCGTGCCGTTCCACCTGCTGCATCAGCCAACAGGCATCGTCGGGAATGCTCGGCAGCTGCAGCATGTCGCGCCGCGGCCACCAGTAGGAACCGGACTGAGCGATCACCGCGCCGAAGCGCTGCGGCCAGCGCAGCCCGGCATACAGGGAAGCCAGGCCGCCAAAGCTTTGCCCCGCCACCACCGTATCGGCCGGTTTGCCGCTGTGCGGCGCCCAGTCGGCCAGCTGCGGCATCAGTTCTTCCTGCACCGCCAGCCAGAAGTCGTCCTTACAGGTCAGTTCGCGCGACCGGTGCGGCAGATCGATAATATCGATCAGCACATACACCGCTTCCGGCAATGCCCCTTCGCGGGTCAGCTGCATCAGCGGCTCCCAAACCGGCATCTGCTTCGCCCAGAACTGGCCGTCGAGCAGGATAGCCAACGGACGCTCGGCCGGCTTGCTGTCGCCGGTGGTGTAGATCCAGACGTCGCGGCTGTTGCCCAGGCGCTCGCTTTGCCAGGTATGGCGCTGCAAACGCGCCGGCAGCGGTGGCGTACAGCGCCCGCTGGCGATCTCGTACTCGTCGAACGAGCGCCATACCGGCTGCGGTGGCGCATCCGGCATATGCAGACCGGAGACGCTGTGGCCGCTGGCGCTTTGCCAGGAGCGATACGGGTTGAGCAGATCGGGGGTGGCGCTGGCGAACACCTGGTGCCACCAGTGGCGCAGGTTGTGCATGTTGGCGTGCGCATCGTCGCCGCTGAACGCCGGCGGCCGCTCGTCAAAGCAAGGGATAAAGCAGTAGCTGCCGCGCCAGGCGCCGCTCAGCTCGGTCTGCCAGTACCACACGTCGGTGCCGGCCAAACGCTGCAGGCTTTGCGGCGGATTCGGCTGATGATGGTCGGTCAGGCAGTTGATGTTGATCCACACGCGACGGTAGGCGGAGGTCAATTCGCATCCCTGAGGATCGCGCCAGAAAAAGGTGGTTCGCCAGCGGCCGTTACCCGCCGGTTCTACCCATGGCGTACCGCGTCGTGCCACCGTCAACCACCACCCTGGACTGCCCGCATTGCTGCTGGCCAATAATCTGCTGCTTTCTGACTGTAGTTCTGTATTCACAACGCCTACCCATTTTGTAGTTGGCGGCACCGGGAACATCGACCTTTCCCTATCGCCGGCCACCGCCCGAACGCACTGTACGCCAAATACTATTGATAATAATTTGCATTTGCAA
This sequence comes from Serratia sp. HMSC15F11, assembly GCF_001808215.1. Classification (NCBI taxonomy): domain Bacteria; kingdom Pseudomonadati; phylum Pseudomonadota; class Gammaproteobacteria; order Enterobacterales; family Yersiniaceae; genus Serratia; species Serratia sp. HMSC15F11. Next base: position 22,388 of record NZ_KV792479.1, on the reverse strand, counting down.
TAGTGTGTAAGGCTTGGAGATCGTGCTGGTATTGCGCGCAACGGACAGGGATCGGGGATACATCAATGGCATCCCTTGCCGCAGCCGATTTTCTATTTCCGACTACACAAAAACTACAACCGCCCTTCCCCCCGTTCGGCGAGGGATGGCAGCAAGGTAGGACACTCAGATGAAAAGCAAGCTATCACGTTATTCTTTAGCCACTCTTATCGGCTTGGGATTGGGCGCGACCGCGTTCGCCAACGCCGCACAGCAGACCGACACCCCCACCACGGAAGAAAACAGCGGCACCACGGATAAAAAGCCGCGCGGCGAAGACACCATCGTCGTGACCGCCGCCCGGCAGAACCTGCAGGCGCCGGGGGTATCCACCATCACCGCCGAAGAGATCAAAAAACGCCCGCCGGCGCGCGACATCAGCGAACTGATCCGCACCATGCCCGGGGTTAACCTGACCGGTAACTCCACCAGCGGCCAGCGCGGCAACAATCGCCAGATCGATATCCGCGGCATGGGCCCGGAAAACACCCTGATTCTGATCGACGGCAAACCGGCCTCCAGCCGCAACTCGGTGCGTCAGGGCTGGCGCGGCGAGCGCGACTCGCGCGGCGATACCGCCTGGGTACCGCCGGAAATGATCGAACGCATCGAAGTGCTGCGCGGCCCTGCCGCCGCGCGCTACGGCAACGGCGCCGCGGGCGGCGTGGTCAACATCATCACCAAGAAGGCCGGCGATGCGCTGCACGGCTCGCTGAACGGCTACTTCAACGTGCCGCAACACAAGCAGGAGGGCGCCACCAAGCGCACCGACTTCAGCCTGTCCGGCCCGCTGAGCGATTCCCTGAGCTTCCGCCTGTTCGGCGGTTACAGCAAAACGCAGGCCGACGCCTGGGACATTAACGAATCACATAAATCCGAACGCGTAGGCGCCTACGCCAACAGCCTGCCCGCCGGGCGAGAGGGGGTGGTCGATAAAAACATCGACGCCCTGCTGCACTGGGACTTCGCCCATCTGCAGTCATTGGAGTTCGAGTATGCCTATGGGCGTCAGGGCAACCTGTATTCCGGCGATACCCAGAACACCAACACCAATGCCCTGGTGCAGAGCAACTACGGCAAAGAGACCAACCGCATCTACCGTGAAACCTTCGGCCTGACCCACCGCGGCGCCTGGGACAACGGCGTGAGCACCAACAACTACGTGCAGTTCGAGCGCACCCGCAATACCCGCCTGAACGAAGGCCTGGCCGGCGGCACCGAAGGCATCTTCGACACCAAAAATACCGGTTTCGGCACCACCAAGCTGGACGACTTCCTGGCGCACAGCGAAGTCAGCGTGCCGTTTGAGCTGGGCGTTTCACAGACCGCCACCCTGGGTACCGAGTGGACCCAACAGCGGATGAAAGACGGCACGTCCACCAGCCAAACGCTGATGGGCGGCACTATTCCCGGCATGGGCAACGGCACGCGCAGCCCTTACGCTTCCGCGCATATCTTCTCGCTGTTCGCCGAAGACAACATTGAGCTGACCGACACCACCATGCTGACGCCGGGCCTGCGTTACGATCTGCATTCAGAATCCGGTAACAACTGGAGCCCGGCGCTAAACCTGTCGCAGGAGCTGGGCGACTACTTCACGCTGAAAATGGGTATCGCGCGTTCTTACAAGGCACCGACCCTGTACCAGACCAACGGCAACTACCTGCTGTACAGCAAAGGCCAAGGGTGTGCAGGCAGCGATGTCAGAAACGGCTGCTACCTGCTCGGTAACGACGATCTGAAGGCGGAAACCAGCGTCAACAAAGAGATCGGGCTGGAGTTCCATAACGAAGGCTGGCTGGCCGGCGTAACCTACTTCCGCAACGATTACCACAACAAGATTGAAGCGGGTAACTCGCGCATCGCCACCAGCAGCACCGGTACGGCGGTCTACCAGTGGGAGAACGTACCGAAAGCGGTGGTGCAGGGGCTGGAAGGCTCGTTGAACGTACCGGTCAGCGAGACCGTCACCTGGAGCAACAACGCCACCTACATGATCGAGAACAAGAACAAGACCACCGGCGATTACCTGTCGGTGATCCCGAAGTTCACCGTCAACTCGACCCTCAGCTGGCAGGCTACGCAGGATCTGTCGATGCAGTCCACCCTGACCTGGTACGGCCGTCAGAAGCCGAAGAAGTACAACTACCAGGGTAAACCGGCCACCGGCGGCGAAACCCGCGAGGTCAGCCCTTATGCCGTCGTCGGCGCCAGCGCGACCTATGACCTGACCAAAAACGTCAGCGTCACCGCCGGCATCGATAACCTGTTCGACAAACGCCAGTTCCGCGCCGGTAACGCGCAGAACGTGGGCGACCCGATTACCGGCGCGATCAACATCGCCGGCGCGGGCGCGGCCACCTACAACGAACCGGGCCGTACCTACTACATGAGCATCAACACCCACTTCTGATGACATGACCCAACGACAAAGGGGTGCTCAGCACCCCTTGAGGTAAATGACAAAGCGGATGACGTTGCCGGGCTTTCATTAGGCGACAGATAGAAAACAAGGAAAATCAATTCATTGATTTTCGGCTGATAACCACAAAGGAGGAAAAACCACGCTTTTTCCTCCTTTGTCAGCCACTAGAAAGGGCGCCGAGGCGCCCTTTTTTATATTTATATTCAGTTAGTTGGTATGCAGCTGAATGCGCACCACGCTTTCCGGCTTGCCGGCCTTGGTGGAGGCACCGTCGTTTTTCACCGTCACGAACAGCGCGTCGCCTTTCGGATCCAACGCCAGGCTGTTAGGGTGCGGCGGCAGGTCTACGGTTTGCAGGCGCTTGAGCGTCTTGGCGTCGAACACCGTCAGCGTCCCGGCGCCGTGATCCACGCGCACGCCTTTGCGGTTGGCGACATACAGCCGCTGGCTGCGCTCATCGAGCAGCAGGCCGATCGGCACCTCATCCGTCAGCTCGCTGGCCAGCACCTTGCCGCTGTCCGCATCCAGCGCAAACACCCGGTGACCGCTGCTGCGCTTCACGTAGTCGTGCCCCAGATGATGGTTGCGGTAGTCGTCGCGATCGATGCCCTGATCGACGCCCAGCAGGCGATTGCTCGCCGGGTCATACACCAGATTCAGCAGTTGATCGGCCTGCACCTCGTGCGTAGCGGTGATGGCCAGCGTGTCGGCGTTCAGGGTGATCACCTGCCCCTGCATGTTGGAGACGAACACCCGGCGGCCCTTCTCATCCAGCGTGATGCCCACCGCGTTGTAGCCAAAGCCCGGGATCACTTTCTCCAGCTTGCCGGCCTTGGTATCGACCACGTACAGCACGCTGTCGACGCCGAAGCCCAGACCCGGCAGGAACAGGCGGCCGCTTTGCGCGTCATATTTGATCTCGCGGAGGCGGTACAGATAGTCCTCGGTGATTTTAAACTTCTTCAGCTCCGCCAACAGGAAATCCAGACGCTTGCCGCTGATGCCCGCCTGCTTGTAAGCCTGCTCCAGCACCGCTTTGTCCAGCAGCTTGATGCTGCCCAGCGCGTGGTTGGTGGTGGTGTCCACCACCCCGACTTCGCCGTTGAAAGCCTGCGTCAGGTACAGGCGATTGCCCGCGTCGTTCAGCGCCACGCCGAAGCCTTTCACCTGCAGCGGGATCTCTGCCTTGATCGCCAGGGTGTTGGGATCCAGCCGCAGCACGCGGGAGCGCGCCTCTTCCTTCCAGTCCGGCGCGCTGACGAACAGCGCCTGTTGCGAGGTGCTGTAGGCCATCTCCACCACCGTCGATGACAGCGCCTCGCGCTTGATGTCCTGCGGTTTGATGCCGACATCGTCCGCCTGCGCGGCGCCGGCGACCACCAGAGAGGCCGCCACCAGCAGCGACAGTAACGCGCGCGGGGTTGCTAGGGTTCCAGACATCCTTTTATCTCCTTGAAAATCATGCTTTCGGTTAGAGTGAAACAACGTCATGCCTGCGGCCCGGGCGGCAGCGCCGCCAGAGCGATATCGCCAGCGATGTGCTGCGCAAACTGGGTAAAGACGTGCTGAACGCCGTCGGCGATCAGATGGGCCTGCTCCCGGCTGTAGTGGTCCTGGCGGTAGGTCATCATCACCCGCAGGGATTTCTTCCCGGCCAGATCGTCTTCCATCACCTCAAACTGCAGGCCGAGCAGCGATTCGGCTTTCTCCGGCTCCACCTGACGGTAGGCGATCGCGCTGCCGTCCTGCAGCCGGAACTCGCCGTTCAGCTTGATGCGGCTGTGGATCTGGATAAACACTTCAAACATGTGGTTCTTGCGGTCGGCGTCCACGCCGAACAGCCCTTCCTCCACCAGATCGATCGGAATATCGGTGTACGGCAGCGAGCCGTTGATGGTGTTTTTCACCTGGCTGACCAACCCGGCCACCGTCAGCCCCTCGTCGAAGCGCACGCGGTGCACCACTACGGTGGTGAAGTAGCCGACGGTATCGAAGAACTCGGCGTCGTTACGGCCGGAGGTCGAGGTGCCCACCAGCAGATCCGCCGGGCCGCCGAGCAGGCGCAGCGCCGAGGTAATCCCGGCATACACCACGTTGAACAGCGAAGCGTTGTTGCGGCGGGCGAGCTGATACAGGCCTTCCGCCACGGCGGGATCGACCTCGAACTCCAGCCAGCCGCCGTTGACGTCCGCCGGTGCCGGCACCGCCGGGTGGGTGGACGCTTCTTGCCGGAAGATCGGCTGGCCGACCGGCGCGCCGCGCAGCGCGTCGAGCCAGTAGTCCAGATGTTGCTGCTGCACCCCGGAGGCCCGCTGCTGCCGGGCGAAAGTGTGGAACTGCGGCGGTTGCCCGCTCCACTGCGGCGCCTGGCCGACGACGCGATGGCGATAGGCGACGCCCAGCTCATCCATCATCAGGTTGAGCGACCATTCATCCAGCACCACATGGTGGAACAGCAGCGACAGCAGCTGTTGGCCGTTGTCCGCATCGCGCAGCAGCGTGACGCGCAGCGGCAGCTCGGCGGCCAGATCGAACCGGTGCTGGCCGGCATCGGCCAACAGGGCGGCGGCGTTGCCCGCCGGCGTTTCCTGAGAGAAGCGGAACCATTGGTAGTCCGACAGTTCGGCGGCCGGCACCACCACCTGCACCACCTCGCCCTGCTGCTCGACGAAGCGTGAACGCAGCACGGTATGGCGAGTCATGACGTCGATAAACGCCTGACGCAGCGCCGTTTCATCCACCGCATCGAAGAAGCGCAGAGAGAACGGCAGGTTGAAAATCTCGTCATGGCCAAAGGCTTCATACACCTTCCACAGCGATTCCTGCGCCAGCGACAGCGGCGCCTGCGCGCGATCATGGTCGTCGGCGGTGGCCACCGCGGCATTCGGCTGCGCGACGTTCAGGCGTTTGGCGTAGCCCGCCAACCCGCGCGCCGTCGGATGGCTGAACAGATCGTTAATGTTGATTTCGATCTGATGCAGGCTCAGCAAGCGACCGATCACCCGGGTAGCGACCAGCGAATGGCCGCCGCGATCGAAGAAGTCTTCATCCAGGGTCATTTCCGGCGCCACCAGCGCCTCACGGAACTCCTGCAAAATCAGCGGTGCAACGCTTTCGTCCGCGTCGCCGTTCGCCGCCGGCGCGGCCATCGCCGGGGAAGCGGCCTCAGCCGCCGGCAAGGCGACGGCAATCCGCTGCCCGGCCAGGAACGCGCTGAACTGCTCCAGCAGGAAAGGCGCCACATGGGGAGACAGGCGCGGGTCGGTGACCAGCTCGAGCGTCAGCGTTTCTGCCTCCGGCAAGCCCAGCAGCAGCGCCAGTTCAAACAGCGTATGCAGCGGCGGCAGCAACAGGCGTTCGGTGTGAACGCCTTCCAGCCGCCACTCTGCGGCCAGATCGTCGCGCCAGGCCACCAGCAGCTGCGCCCGTTGCGGGTCCGGCTGTTCAGCCACGGCCTGCGCCAGCAGCCGCTGCCCGACATCGCTCTCGCCATGCTGCACGGTCAGGCGCATCAGCGGCGGCGCCGTCAGGCCAAGCTCCAGGCCGACGAACTCCGCCGTTTCTGCGGCCGGCACGCACAGCTGCACCGCTTGGCCGCCGGCCTGCGCGGCGACGAACTCGGCAAACCGTGCCGCCACCGCCGCCAGCAAGGCCCGCGGCGTGTCGTTGGCGGGCAACAGCGAGCGAGCAATGCGCGTGACCACGCGCGAGCCCACCGGCGGCAAGGCTTCAGCGCGCTGCGCCGGGCTGCGGTAATCCTGCAGCGAGACCGCCTGGCGCACCCACGGCAGCTGCGGCTCCGAGGTTTCCGCCAGCTCGACCGGCGCCACCGCGAAAGACAGAGGCATCGCATCCCCGTTGTAACGAGCGGACAGCATCGCCGGCAGGTGGCGCCACGGCAGCGTTTCCGCCAGGATGTCATGCAAGACCACGCCCAAAATCACGGCATCGCCCGGCGTGAGCAACAGCAGGCAGCGCAGCGGCGCTTCGCTTTCCAGTTCAAACGGCGTTGCCTGCGCCTGCAGCAGGCAACCCATGGCGTGTTGTTCGTCCGCCACCTGACGAAGGCTCACCGGCAACGGCGCCGAGCCGGCGGGGCGTTTCACCAGACCGTTTTCGTCCTCAAAAACGTAGCGCACGTCCACGCCCGGCGTTTCCCGCACCAGCGCCTGCAGCGCCGCCGTCAGTTGGGCAACATTCACCTTTCCCGTCAGGCGCCAGGCCAGCGCCCGCTGCCCGCGTGCGTCACCCTGCTGCAGATGGGCAAACCATGCCCGCTCTTCGGCTTCGCTCACCGGCCGTTCGCCGTTCGCTGACGTCGCGCCCAGCGCCAGAAACGCGCTCTCCAGCCGCTGGGCCTCTTCATCGCTCAGAATGCTGTCAAAATCACCGATCACTGCGTTATCTCCTTTGCCCGGCCGTGCCGGGATAGCGCATAAAACGGGGGACATTCGTCCCCCGTCATCGCGATAGCGTTAGAAATTCAGCTCAACTGCTGCGCCGACCATGCGCGGGCGCTGCTGCGTCGCGGTGTAGATGTCGTTGCCACCAACCATAATGCGGCGCTCGGAGTCGAACAGGTTTTGCGCAAACAGCGTGGCGCGCCCATAGGCGAAGGTGTAGGCCAGTTGGGCGTTAGCCGACCAGTAGGAACCTATACGCCCGCGCGAATCGTTGTCATACGCCGAGTAATAGGAGTCCGAGAACGCCACGTTAGTGCTCACTTCCCACCCTTTCAGGAACTGATATTTGGCGCCCATGTTGGCGGTGTAAGCCGGCGCGCGTCCCAATTCATGCCCTTCCACGCCGCTGCCCGAGAACTTTTTGATCTTGGTTTTCAGCAGACCAACGTTACCGAACAGCTCGAAGTCCCAACGCGGCTGCCAGGTGGCGCCGATTTCCGCACCGTAGGTTTCCACCTTGTCTGCGTTACGGATCACGCTGGAGTTTTCACCCAAGTAATAAGGCAGCTGCATGTCTTTGTAATCGTTGTAGAACACGTTGCTGGTCAGCACCACGTTGGCGTCTTTCAGGTGATGACGGGTGTACAGCTCATAGTTCCAGACATACTCGGAACCGTAGGTGTAACTGACGATCGGACTGCTGAGAGTAATGCCCGCGCCGCCGGCGTTATAACCGCGGGCGATCTTGGCGCCGTAGGTTTGAGTGTCCGTCGGTTTCCAGGCCACGTCCAACTTCGGCAGGAACACGGTGTAGGTTTCGTCGAAGTCGATGCGCACCGCCTGGCTGCCACCGTTGCGTTTGCGATGTTCGCGTTCCAAACGGCTGGCGGCGGTCACGTCCACCTGCGGCGTCAGCGCATAGGTCAACTCAGCGAAGGCCGAGTTAGTGTCGGTTTTATCTTTAAACGTCGCGCCGCCGAAGATATTGACGAACTCATCCTGCTTGGCGTGAAAATAACGCAGCCCCGCCAGCCCGTGCAGGCGACTGTCCGCGCCGCCGAAGCGCACCACCGGCTCCACGTGCACCTCTTTGCCGCCGATGTCGGCGTACGGCAACTTATAAGCCGTGGCACGGTTAATGTTGAAATCGGTATAGATAACGCGGTTTTCCAACGCCAGGCCATCGGAGGCCTCCCAGGCCAGATCCCAGATACCGCTGTTCACATTGCTTTTGAACACCGGCCGGCGGATGTCGTGACGCGCACTCGCAGGATGCGGTTGCGGGTTGAGGCTTTCGTTCTGCGGCGCGGAGCTGCCGAAGTGGTTAAAGGTCAGTTTGGTGGTCAGATCGCGCAAACCGGCCGGATTGAACAGCAGCTTGGCGCGAGCGGTGGTGGCCTCCACTTCACGCGGATCGCCCACCGGCTCATAGGCCGGCAGGTCAGCATCGCTGCGGCGGCGCTGGCGATCGACGCTGACGCGAAACGCCAGCTGATCTTCCACCAGCGGGCCGGACGCCATGGCCGCCAACTGTGAAGAGTGCTGATTGCCGGCCCCGCCCTTGAAGGCGCTTTCCCATTCGAAGGTCGGATCTTTACTGGCCATGACGATGGCGCCGGCGATGGCGTTGCGCCCCTGAATATAACTTTGTGGGCCGCGGAACACTTCAACGCGATCCAGATCCCACAGCGATTGCGGTCCGTAGGCTTGTTCGTTATAGGTCAGCGAACGGCCGTCCAACGACAGATTGAGGCGCGGACGGGTGCCGCTGAGGAAAGCGCCAGCACCGGTGGTCGGGCCGGAGCCGTCAACGCCACGCACGGTTGGCAGATCGTTGCCGATGCCGACATCCACCACGTTGGGGGTCATGCGCAGCAAATCGGGAACCTGTGTCGCATTAGGCATTGAGGCGATGCGGTTGCTGTCGAACACTTCGACGCTAGAGCCGGTGTCAAAAATGGAACGTTTGATCTTCTCACCGGTGACCAGCAGCGTTTCCGCGTCCTGGTAGGTTTCGTTGCTCTTCGTTTCCGCCGCATTGACGTTACCGATCGCCAGTGAACAAACCCCTAAAAATACGGAGGAAAACGCCCCAATGGCTTTCAACCCCGCTTTTTCCCCGTTTCCTACGCTTTCATGCCGTTGAGCCGCAAAATGCTTGCCCATAGATGTCTTCTCCTTTCATCCCAGAGGTGCACAAAATTTGATTTTTTTTTACACAACCTACATCGACACTCACACAGACCATGACGCTCCGGCCTTCCCGACCTTTGTGTTGCTTATCCCTGCGGCAAACCCATGCCTTCCGCGGCCCGACGGGTGCGGCCCCGTCCACGGCCAAGCCGCCGGCGGAGCGGCCGGCAGCTTGTATAAAAACGTAGAATAATGTTAAGAATGATAATATTTTGCATTTTCTAATGCAAATCATTATCAACAAAGGTGTAAGGCAGGCCGCGATAGCCGCCAGAAAACCTTATACTTTCGCAGGTAAAACAGGCGCTGTAATAACAAGCAATCATTACAATACTAAGAATAATATAGGTAAATTATTCACACCCAACGATACCCCCGTCAGCTCTCGCTAAAACCCCTTATAGATAGCACCCTCGCGCCAAATTGATCAAATAATAATAATTTTCATTCCTATTAACATTTGGATATATTCTTGCAGTCTCGTTGGCTGAATCAAAATGGATACCCGATGAAAGCTTTGACCACGATGCAGGCCGCCTATTGGGTAGGCCGACAGTCCGCTCCTCCCCTCGGCGGCATGGCCGCCCACCTGTATGCGGAATTCGACGGCGGCGAGCTGGATCTCGCCCGACTGCGCCAGGCCGTCGATGCGCTGTACCTGCGTCATCCGCTGTTGCGCCTGCGCATTACCGATGATGGCCGCCAGACGATCGCGCCTCCCGGCCCCCGGCACGCCTTGCATCTCGACGACTGGCGGCACGCCGATACAGCGACGCTGGCAGCCGCGCTCGCCGCCAAACGCCAGGCAAAAAGTACCCAGCTGCTGCCGCTGGAACAGGGCGTGCCCTGCGATATCAGCCTGAGCCTGTTGCCGGAAGGGCGCAGCCGCCTGCATGTCGATCTCGATATGATCGCCGGCGATGCCATGAGTTTTCGCCTGTTGATGGAAGATCTGACGGCGTTTTATCACCAGTGCCCACCGGTGCCCTTCCATGACGCGCCGCCGGCCTACTTCGATCACCTCGCACAACGTGACGCCGACGAGGCGCTGCGTCAGCGGCGCGAACGCGGTCAACGTTGGTGGCGTGAGCGCCTGGCGCAGGTGCCACCGGCGCCGCGCCTGCTGCGCACGCCGGACCGCTGCCGCAGCGATCGCCTGGCCATACAGCTGAATGCAGAGGAAAGCCGCGCGCTGGAGAACGTCGCCAAACGGCACCACACCTCGCTCTCGACGCTGTTTCTCGCACTGTTCGCCCTGGCCGTCGGTCAGGGTTGGAACATGACGCGCTTTCGGCTCAACGTGCCGCTGTTCCACCGCGAGAGCGAACGGGAGGACGCGCATCGCCTCATCGGCGATTTCTCTAACCTGGTGCTGCTCGGCGTGGAGCTGAACCCGACGGAAAACCTGAGCGCCTTCTGCCGGCGCCTGATGACGCAGCTGGCGGAGCTGATCGAGCATGCGGATTACCCCGGCGTGAGCGTGATGCGCGATCTGTCGCGCCTGCACGGCAGCCTGCAGCCTTCGCCGGTGGTGTTTACCGCCGGTTTCGGCATCCGCGGCAAGACGCTGTTTTCCGAACGGGTCACCGACACCTTCGGCCGTCTCGGCTGGGTCATCTCTCAGGGGCCGCAGGTGGCGCTGGATGCGCAGGTCGCCCACGTCGACGACGGCATTCTGATCAACTGGGACGTGCGGCTCGACGCGTTCCCCGAGCAGGTGCTGCCACGCCTGCTGGCCTGTTACCGGGCGCTGCTGCACCTGGCCGCACGGCAAACGGGGGCGTTCGATCGCCCGCTGTCGCAGCTGCTGGCGCAATGCACGCCCGACGCGCTGGCGCAGCAGGCGCCGGTGCGCCAGGTGCTGCACCGGCTGCTGGCGCGGGTGGCCCCCGAGGCCGGCTTGCGTGACCACGACGACATCCGCCGGTTAGCCTTGCCGGATGCCGGGGTGAACGCGCTGCTGACGGTGCTCAACAAGTATCTGGCGGCGGGGCTGACGGCGCAGGATCTGGCGGCGCATTCCTCCCCTGCGGCGCTGGCGGCATTGATCTGCCAACGCTCGCCCGAGGTAGGAAGGCATGCGAAAACGCTGCTCGCCGCGCTGGCGCCGCAGCACTGAGATCGGTTTCCGGGCGCGCGGCGCCCGGCTCGTTTTAATCGGTTAGCGACTATAGGGAAGTACCATGGAGACAGCTTTAACCGCACTGCAGCAGGCCTATCTTCTGGGCCGCAGCGATCGATGGCCGCTCGGCGGCGTGGCGATGCACGACTTTCGCGAATACCGCGCCCGGCAGCTGGACGTACCGCGCCTTGAAGCGCGCCTGACCGAGCTGGTACAGCATTACCCGGCGTTGCGCACCTGCATCGATGTGCAGCGCGGCACGCAGCACGTACGCCCGGAGGTGACGCTGCATCTGGATCGCCACGATCTGCGCGCCCTTGATGGCGAAGCGGCGCAGCGCCAGGTCGAACAGCTGCGCGAGCGTTACTCCCACCAGCGCCACGATCCGAGCCAACCGCTGTGGCGCATCGCCGTGATCCAACTTGCCGAACAGCAGGATCCGACGGGATCGCCGTACGATACGCTGATCCTCACCAGCTTCGATGCGTTGATCCTCGACGGCCAGGGGATCTCCACCGTGATCGCACGCCTGTTTGACGATCGCCCTCTGGCGCCGACCGCCGCTGCGCTTCCGCCCCCCGCCGCGTCGGTGGCGCAGCGCCAGGCCGATGCCGCCTACTGGCGCGACAAACTGCAGGATGTCACCACCCCGTCGGCACTGCCGTGGCGCGCCCCGCTCGCCAATCTCACCTCGTCGCGCTATCGCCGCGCCACCCTGACGCTGCCGCGCGATACGATAAAACAGCTCGGCCGCCTGGGATCGCCACACGCGCTGCTGCGCAACAGCCTGCTGTCGGCGCTGATCCTCGATACGCTGGCCCACTGGACCACCGACGGCGAGCTGTGCGTCGGCGTGCCGGTGGCATTCCCCGCCGCCGACGGTGCACTGGGCAACGCCTCCAGCTTCGTGGCGGTACGCTATTCGCGCCACGGCGAAGATTTTCTCCAGCGCGCACAAGCCCTGCAGGACGACGTGCTCGGCGCGCTCGATCACCTGACGTTTTCCGGCGTCGATCTGGCGCGGCAGTTGCTCGGCCAAAGCCAAGGCGGCCCGGCGCTGCCGGTGATCCTGACCAACTGCCTGGGCTGGGAGACGCTGCCGGCCGAGGCGCCGGTGCGCTTCCACGACGGCCTGACCCAAACGCCGCAGGTCGCCATCGACATTCGCCTGACGCTGGACAGCGAAAAAAACCTGCAGCTGTGCGTGGACTACGCCGAGCAGGCGCTGCACGGTGAACAGGTAGAAGCCATGCTGGCGGCATTGCAGCGACGCATCCTGCACAGCTGCCAACGGGCCGATCTGGCGATCGCGCCGCGGGACTTCATCGATCTGGCGCATTACCGCCACAACGACAGCGAAGCGAATTACGCACCTTATCCTTATCTGGCACAGCTGGCCAAGCGGCTGTTCGGCGCGCAAGGCGGCGGCAACGCGCTGATCTGCGGCGAACAGACGCTGACCTACCGCGAGCTGGGCCAGCGGATCGCCACGGCGATCGCCAATCTGCAGAATCGCGGCGTGCAGCCGGGCAACGTGGTCGCGCTGTATCTGCCGCGCAGCCCGGAACAGATCATCCTTAGCCTCGCCTGCGCCCTGCAGGGCGTGATCTGGGTACCTGTCGATATCAACTCGCCGCCGGAACGCACTGCCTACCTGCTGGAAAACTGCCGACCGACGCTGGTGGTGCACGGCGGCGATCTGGAGACGCCCATTGGCGTGACGCCGGCGACCCTGCTGGCGCCGACGGATCGCGCGCCTGCGCTGCCGGATGAACAAACGCTGGTTGAACGCAGCGCCAGCCAGGCCGCGAGCTACTACCTGTATACCTCCGGTACCACCGGTAAGCCCAAATGCGTGGTGCTCAACAACCGCGCCACCGCCAACGTCGTCCACCAGACCCAGCAGCGCTGGGCGGTCACCGCCGACGACGTCTTCATTTCTGTCACGCCGCCGCACCATGACATGTCGATGTTCGATCTGTTCGGTTCGCTGTGCGCCGGCGCCACGCTGGTGCTACCGGCGCCGCATCAGGAAAAGGACGCCATCAGCTGGAACCAGCTGGTAGAAAAGCATCGGGTCACCCTGTGGTGTTCGGTGCCCGCGATTCTGGAGATGCTGCTCACCTGCAAAACGGCCGATAGCCTGCGTTCGCTACGCCTGGTGGCGCAAGGCGGCGACTACATCAAACCGGCGACGGTACAAACCCTGCGCACCTTGCGCCCGGATCTCGCGCTGTTCTCGCTCGGCGGGCCAACCGAAACCACCATCTGGAGCATCTGGCACCCGATCGCCCCGCAGGAGAACGGCACCGTGCCTTACGGCCGCCCGCTGCCGGCCAACCGCTACTTCATCTGCCATGACGACGGCAGCCACTGCCCGGCCGGCGTGGTCGGCCGCATCCATACCGCCGGGGTCAACCTGGCGTTGGGCTACCTGGAGCAGGGGGAGCTGAAGCAGCACGATTTCGTTACCCTCGAAGGGCCGGATGGGCAACCGCTGCGCGCTTTTCGCACCGGCGATCAGGGCTACTACCGGGCGGACGGCAACATCATGTTCGCCACCCGGGTGAACGGCTATGTGAAGATCCGCGGCGTGCGCGTCTCGTTGCCGGAAATCGAAGACGTGCTGCGCCGCCATCCGGCGATCCAGGACATGGTGGTGGTGGATTACCCCAGCGGAGAGAACAACGAGGCGGCGCTCGGTGCCCTGTATCTGACCCGCGACGGCAAACCGCTGCCGCTGTCCGAGATCCGCGCCTTCGCCACCGGCTATCTGCCCTGTACCCATATTCCGACACGCTTTATCCATGCCGAGGCGCTGCCGCTGTCCGCCAACGGCAAAACCGACCGCCATCGCATCCGTGCCGACCTGGGCCACCAGCAAACCGCGCCGGCGCTGAACGCCTGTGCAGCCCCACCGCCGAACGCGCCTTTGGCGCGCAGCGCAGAGATCCTGACCATTTACTGGCAGGCGATCGGCGTGGCACCGCGCCCGGAATGGGGAGAAGAGACGGCATTTATCGCCATGGGGCTGAAGCTGCCGCATATCAAACAGGTGGCGGAACGCCTCAATGACGCTTTCGGCACCCGTCTGGTAAGCAGTTCCCTCCTGCCGTGCAAGAACGCGCGCGAAGTGGCGGCGTTGCTGGCCAGCTGAAATCACACCACTCGGGCGGGGACATCCCCCGCCCGCTTTTTATCAGGCGGGCAACGCCGTCAGGGCCGCCAGCGGTTGCTCCCAGGCTTCCCGCTGCAGCGCGCGCATCAGAAACTCTTGCAGCGCCTCGCCATAGTCCAGCGCATCCTCCGCCGGGAACTGCTCCAGATAAATATCGATATCCACCTGCAGATCGCGGGCGTCGGTGCGGCCGCGATAAGTCAGGTTAAAACCGTCGCCCGAGCCGCCGGCCAATACGCGGCGGGTGCCGCTACAGCCGACAAAACGAGGCGCATCGAAGGGTTGCACGTTGATGAAAGGGGAAATAAAGAAGCGCGAGTCAGGATCCACACCGCGATCGGCGGCCAGTTGGCGCAGGCGGTAGCCGGCGTGGCTGCGCAGCTCGCGCAGCTGCTGCGTTAGAGCGGTGAGAAAGCCCCCCAGCGTCTCCGCTGGCGGCGGTGACACCAGCAGCGGCAGCGTGTTGACCGCCAACGAAGGCACGTTGGTGGCGGCCTGCCCGCGGCGATTCATCGCCGGCATCCACATCGGCAACGCCTCGCCCTGCCGGGTGTCGCGGGGCATCACCTGAAACAGCCAGGCCGCCGACAGCGCCACCAGCAAGTCAGGCCAATTGATGCCGCTGCGCTCCGCCAGCTGCGCCAGTCGTTGCGATACCGCCGCCGGTAGCCGGTGGTGGGTGCTCAGACGCCGCACGCCATAGGCCTCACCGCCCTTGCGCACCGTCGGCAACGCCTGCGACGGCGGCAGATAGCTCTGCCAAAAGCGCCGATCGCGCTCGCATCGATCAGAACCCGCGTAGGCCAGCTCAGCCTGTTGAAAGGCGTCGAAGGCGCCCAGAGGCATACCCGCGCTGCCTTCACCCAGATAGTGTGCATACAACGCGGCGCAGCGGTGTTCAATTAGCGCCATACCGAAACCATCAACCAGAATATGGTGCGCACGTACGTACCAGAGGTAGCGCTCCGGCCCCAGCTTGATCAGCCAGGCGGCGGCTAACGGCTCGCAGTGCAGCGCCCGGCGCTGCGCGATATCTTCGCGCATCAGGTTTTGCGCCGCCTGCCAGGGATCGCCGTGCGTTTGCAGATCGATGCGTTGCAATGGCGGTATACGCTGTGGATCGTGCCGTAACGGCGGAGGAGCGTCGCCATGCCGTTCGCCAAAGCGCAGGGCAAACGCCTGCGTCTCGGCGAGGGTGGTGGCGATCGCCCGGCAGAGCGCCTCTTCCTCTACCGCGCCGCACAGTTCGGTGCAGTGTGCGACGGTGGACAGGGCCTGCCCGGGGTGTAAGGTGTGTTCTTCCCAGAAATCAAGCTGCGCTGGCGCCAGCGGCAACCATTCAGAGGCCAAAGCGGTGTCCGACATGTTACCTACCTTTGATAAGCCCGAATAAAGACGCCGAACGGGCGTAACCCCGCCGTTCAACGGCTTTTGTGTGTCTCCATACATCATTAAATGAAAATGATAATAACATCTATTATCATTTCTATTAATTTGGTAACACTTTAGATTCTGTTAAGCGGGGATGCAAGTCGCGCAGTGGGGACGAAGAAAAGAAAGTGGCTGAGAGAAGACGGCTAAAAAACAAAACGCCCCGGCACAGCTGCCCGGGGCGTTTTTAACGTCGGCGATGCTCGGTGATTAGGCCTGGTTGGCCGGCTTCACCTTCTGCGCCAGAAACTCCGTTTCGTAGGCCAGCGCCTTCTTGCGATCGAACTGGTGTTCCCACTTGGCGATCACCAACACCGCCAGCGCGTTACCCACGACGTTCAGCGCGGTGCGCGCCATATCCAGGATACGGTCCACGCCGGCGATGAACGCCAGGCCTTCCAACGGAATGCCGACGCTGCCCAGCGTGGCCAGCAGCACCACGAACGAGACGCCCGGCACGCCGGCGATCCCTTTCGAGGTGACCATCAGCGTCAGCACCAGCACGATCTCCTGCCCCAACGACAGCTCGATGCCGTACAGCTGGGCGATAAAGATAGCGGCAATGCTCTGGTACAGCGTCGAGCCATCCAGGTTAAAAGAGTAGCCGGTCGGCACCACGAAGCTGGTGATCGACTTGGGCGCGCCGTAAGCCTCCATCTTTTCGATGATGCGCGGCAGCACCGTTTCCGAGCTGGCGGTGGAATAAGCCAGGATCAGTTCGTCTTTCAGGATACGGATCAACGTCCAGATGCGCAGGTTGCACAGCCGGGCGACCGCTCCCAGCACCACCAGGGCGAAGAACGCGATGGCAAAGTACACCAGCACCACCAGCTTGGCCAGCGGCAGCAGCGAGGCGAAACCGAAGTTGGCTACCGTGACCGCAATCAGGCCAAACACCCCGATCGGCGCATAGCGCATGATCATGTGGGTGACTTTGAACATGCTCTCGGACACCGCCTTGAACACCTTCAGCAGCGGCTCTTTGGTCTCTTTCGGCAACGACGACAGCCCCAGACCGAACAGCACCGAGAAGAAGATAATCGGCAGCATGTCGCCCTTGGCCATCGACGAGAAGACGTTCGACGGGATCAGCGACAGAATGGTCGCCACCAGACTGTGCGAACCGCTTTGCACCTGTTCGGTGGTTTTCTCATACTGCGAAATGTCCACCGTGGTCAGCGTCGACATATCGATGCCGTGGCCAGGTTGGAATACGTTGGCCAGCGTCAACCCCACCACGATGGCAACGGTGGTGATCACTTCGAAGTAAATAATGGTTTTCAATCCGATGCGGCCCAGCTTTTTCGCATCGCCCACGCCGGCAATACCGACGATCAGCGTGGAAATAACGATCGGTACCACAATCATCTTGATCAGGCGAATAAAGATATCACCCGCCGGGCTGAGAATATTGCTGACCAGCCACTCACGAGATTCTGTCTGGTTGTGCAATACCGCGCCAACAATAATACCCAGTACCAACGCGATCAGGATTTGCCAAGCCAGGCTAATTTTTACACTTTTCATACCCAAAAAGTCCTCAAAGACTCTTTTCGCCGTACAAAGTCGCAACACGGAGAAAAGAATACTTAATCATTTATTACAGGCTTATGTTAATTCAGTGGAAGCGTTCACCTGCCCTGGGTGCGACGCAGTATAAATCTGTATCATCCGGGCGGCATGCTCTGCAAGCCTTGATTTGTCAGGGTTGAGCGCTGAATCGAATCACAAAAAATTCGCGTTACTATTTCAAACGGCATAATTGCTTGTTATTAAAAACATAATTTTTCATATAATGAAGCACATAACCGCGCCGACGACGTTTTTTTGAACGCCATTAAAATGCGTTATTTTTCGTCTATTCTGCATATTTAATCCGCATCAAATGTTTATATTTTGTTACGCAAAAGTCAAATGAATGAGAATTGACCGAGTGACATTTTCGGCCATAAATGCAGCACCGCTTTATATTTAGCTTAAAAATCGAACGATGGCGCAGAATGAATACCCCTGGGTATCACCCGAACTTTCATCAGGAAATTAAAGGTTAATAAAACGTTATTTCACGGTGTGCCGTCCATCGTTATATCGCGTTAATACCAACTTCGAATATTAATAACGAAAAATAATCCAAAAAGATTTATAGCGCGAAATAACGCAGGCCTTTCCGGCGCGATTAATCACGAGGCAAACAGTCTCGTCTTTTTTTATTCTTTTTTGTTCTTTAGATAAGTGTTTTTGGCTAAAAACGCGGGTTTACGATGATTTAAACGCCAAAGAGATAGATACGTCCTGCAAATGCGACAGAACTATTACAAATCAATATCTTTGTTGCGTGATCTGCCGCGCAAAAAAGAAACAAAGAATCGTAGCAAACTATACTTAACCTTCAGTTGACATATCATTAACAACTTCAAGGAGAAAAGCTATGAGCCAACTGCATAAACACGCTATTCCTTCTGCAATTGCAGAGCGCGCCCTGATTAATCCGGCACAATACCAACAGTATTATCAACAGTCGGTTCAAGACCCAGAGGCTTTCTGGGGTGAGCATGGCAAAATCCTGGACTGGATCAAACCCTATACCAAAGTTAAAAACACGTCGTTCGATCCCGGCCACGTCAGCATTCGTTGGTTTGAAGACGGTACGCTGAACCTGTCTGCCAACTGTCTGGACCGCCATCTGACTGAGCGCGGCGACCAGACCGCCATTATCTGGGAAGGCGATGACCCGACCCAATCCAAAAAGGTGACTTACAAACAGCTGCACCACGATGTCTGCCAGTTCGCTAACGTGCTGAAAAAGCTCGGCGTGAAAAAAGGCGACGTGGTGGCCATCTATATGCCAATGGTGCCGGAAGCGGCGGTCGCAATGCTGGCTTGCGCGCGTATCGGCGCCGTACATTCGGTGATCTTCGGCGGCTTCTCGCCGGAAGCGGTCGCCGGACGCATTATCGACTCCAACGCCAGGCTGGTGATCACCGCCGATGAAGGCCTGCGCGCCGGCCGCGCCGTGCCGCTGAAAAAGAACGTCGATGATGCGCTGAAAAACCCCGGCGTGGTCAGCGTGGCTAACGTGGTGGTGTTCCAACGCACCGGGAAACCGGGTTACTGGCAGGAAGGGCGCGATCTGTGGTGGCATGAGCTGACCCAGGGCGTCTCCGCCGACTGCCCGCCGGAAGAAGTGAACGCCGAGGACCCGCTGTTTATCCTGTATACCTCCGGCTCGACCGGCAAACCGAAAGGCGTGCTGCACACCACCGGCGGCTACCTGGTGTACGCTGCGATGACCTTTAAGTATGTGTTCGACTACCACGACGGCGACATTTATTGGTGCACCGCCGACGTGGGCTGGGTCACCGGCCACAGCTATCTGTTGTACGGCCCGCTGGCCTGCGGCGCCACCACGCTGATGTTCGAAGGCGTGCCTAACTATCCGGGCGTCAATCGCCTATCGCAGGTGATCGACAAGCACCAGGTCAACATTCTGTATACCGCGCCGACCGCCATTCGCGCCCTGATGGCCGAAGGCGACAAGGCGATCGAGGGCACCCGACGCGATTCGCTGCGCATCATGGGCTCGGTCGGCGAGCCGATCAACCCGGAAGCCTGGGAGTGGTATTACAACAAGATAGGCAACGCAAAGTGCCCGATCGTCGATACCTGGTGGCAAACCGAAACCGGCGGCTTCATGATTACCCCGCTGCCGGGCGCCACCGAGCTGAAGGCCGGTTCCGCCACGCGGCCTTTCTTCGGCGTACAGCCGGCGCTGGTCGATAACGTCGGCACACCGCAGGAAGGCGCATGCGAAGGCAACCTGGTGATCGTCGACTCCTGGCCGGGCCAGGCACGTACCCTGTTTGGCGATCATGACCGCTTCGAGCAAACCTACTTCTCGACCTTCAAAGGCATGTACTTCAGCGGTGACGGCGCCCGCCGCGACGAGGACGGTTACTACTGGATCACCGGCCGCGTCGACGACGTGCTGAACGTCTCCGGCCACCGTCTTGGCACCGCCGAGATCGAGTCCGCGCTGGTATCGCACCCGAAAATCGCCGAAGCGGCGGTGGTCGGCATTCCTCACAACATCAAAGGCCAGGCGATCTACGCCTACATCACGCTGAATCACGGCGAAGAACCGACGCCGGAACTCTATACCGAAGTGCGCAACTGGGTGCGTAAAGAGATAGGGCCGATCGCCACGCCGGACGTGCTGCACTGGACAGATTCGCTGCCCAAAACGCGCTCCGGCAAGATCATGCGGCGTATCCTGCGCAAAATTGCCGCCGGCGACACCAGCAACCTGGGGGATACCTCCACGCTGGCGGATCCGGCCGTAGTCGACAAGCTGTTGGAAGAAAAACAATCAATGAAAGTGCCGTCATAATTTACGCCGCTTCAGGCCGCTCATTCGGATAACGCGCCGTTGAGCGGCCCTGGCGCGGCGTACTCTATCAATACCTACTGGAGACACTCTGATGAATGACACCATTTATCAAGGGATTGAAGAAAACCCGCGCTTTAAAGAGCTGGTGAGAAAACGCGGCCGGTTCGCCTGGCTGCTTTCGCTGATTACGCTGGCGCTGTACGTCGGCTTTATTCTGTTGATCGCCTTCGATCCGCAATGGCTCGGTACGCCGATCGCCGCCGGATCGACCATCACCCGCGGGATCCCGGTCGGCGTCGGGCTGATCGTGATCTCTTTCGTCTTGACCGGGATCTACGTATTTCGCGCCAACGGCGAGTTCGATCGCCTCACCGCAGAAATTTTGCGTGAGGTGAAACAATGAAGCGTCTATGCTCCGCCCTTTCCGCCGCCGCGTTGCTGTTGCTGCCCGATCTGGCCTATGCCGACGCCATCGGCGGCGAAGTGCATCGTCAGCCGCTGAACATCCAAGCGATCGTGATGTTTATCCTGTTTGTCGGTGCCACGCTCTACATCACCTATTGGGCCTCCAAACGCACCCGTTCCCGTCAGGACTACTATACCGCAGGCGGGCGCATCACTGGCCTGCAAAACGGCCTGGCGATAGCCGGTGACTTCATGTCCGCCGCCTCGTTCCTCGGTATCTCCGCACTGGTCTACACCTCGGGCTATGACGGACTGATCTACTCCATCGGCTTCCTCATCGGCTGGCCGATCATTCTGTTCCTGATCGCGGAGCGCTTGCGCAACCTCGGCCGCTATACCTTTGCCGATGTCGCCTCTTACCGTCTGCAGCAGAAACCGATCCGTACCCTGTCGGCCTGCGGCTCGTTGGTGGTGGTGGCGCTGTATCTGATCGCGCAGATGGTCGGTGCCGGCAAGCTGATCCAGCTGCTGTTCGGGCTCAACTACCACGTAGCGGTGATCCTGGTCGGCATCCTGATGGTGCTGTACGTGCTGTTCGGCGGCATGCTGGCCACCACCTGGGTGCAAATTATCAAGGCGGTGCTGCTGCTGGCCGGCGCCAGCTTTATGGCGCTGATGGTGATGAAATCGGTCAACTTCGACTTCAATACCCTGTTCGCCGAAGCGGTGAAGGTGCATCCGAAAGGCATCGCCATCATGAGCCCTGGCGGCTTGGTCTCCGATCCGATTTCCGCGCTGTCGCTCGGCCTGGCGCTGATGTTCGGCACCGCCGGTTTGCCGCACATCCTGATGCGCTTCTTTACCGTGAGTGACGCCAAAGAAGCGCGCAAGAGCGTGTTCTACGCCACCGGTTTTATCGGTTACTTCTATATCCTGACCTTTATTATCGGCTTCGGCGCCATCTTGCTGGTCAGCGCCAATCCGGCGTTCAAAGACGCCACCGGCGCGCTGCTGGGCGGCACCAACATGGCGGCGGTGCACCTGGCCAATGCCGTTGGCGGCAACTTCTTCCTCGGCTTTATCTCGGCGGTGGCCTTCGCCACCATTCTGGCGGTCGTTGCAGGCCTGACGCTGGCCGGCGCATCGGCCGTTTCCCACGATCTGTACGCCAGCGTGATGAAAAACGGCAAGGCGACCGAACGCGATGAGCTGAAGGTCTCCAAAATCACCGTCGTGGTGCTCGGCCTGGTCGCTATCGCGCTGGGGATTTTGTTCGAGAAGCAGAACATCGCCTTTATGGTCGGTTTGGCGTTCTCTATCGCCGCCAGCTGTAACTTCCCTATCATCATCCTGTCGATGTACTGGTCGCGTTTGACCACTCGCGGTGCAATGATTGGCGGCTGGCTGGGCCTACTGACGGCGGTGATTCTGATGATCCTCGGCCCGACGATCTGGGTGCAGATCCTCGGCCATGAAAAGCCGATTTACCCGTATGAATATCCGGCGCTGTTCTCGATGTTCGTGGCCTTTGTCGGCACCTGGCTGTTCTCGATCACCGATAGCTCGCTGGCCGGGCAGCAGGAGCGGGAACGCTTCCGAGCTCAGTTTGTCCGTTCGCAAACCGGGCTGGGCATCTCTCAGGGCAGCTCGCATTAACCGAATAATAAGTGAAAAAAAAGCAAACACACCCTAATCAAAGGCCCTTCGAGGCCTTTTCTCTGGCTGTTTATCGGAGAGAAGCAGGGGAAAGCAGCGCAGCTGCGCTTTTTTACGTTTTACGCATAGCAAAAAGCCCTGAACGTCAG
>NZ_KV792478.1:0-1156 GCF_001808215.1 Serratia sp. HMSC15F11 | reverse complement strand
GTTTTGCCCTTGTAGCGCACCGCCTTGCGGCTTTCTGATATACCTCAGGATGTGAAATAGCAACGTCAAAATCACTAGATCCCAGAACTTATTGCTCTTTTTAACATGCTACCGCCCACTCCGTTACTGGCCTCACGGTATCACCCTTGGTTACAGTGGCCCAGTCGGCGGAACTGAGACATTAAGTGGTACAACTATCAATTAGCCATCGAGGCTATTGGACCTATCAACGTATTGGTTTTCATGGTGTGCACTCCTGCGTGGATAGAATCCACGCAGGAGTGCTATAGGACATTCAGAAATGCAGCAAAAATCTTTACTGGAGAGCGAAGGTTATTACACCTAGGAAAACGTGATGAAAGCATCATTCTCCAAGTAATAATTCAATGCTGATATAAGCTCATCCACAGTTGCACTTGGCTTTTGATTCAGTGCACTTCTGAGCACATCCATGAATTGATCTCCATAAAAGAATAGCTCCAACTCATTTTGTTCAACATAGTCAGGATAAACTTCTTCATCATCATCACTAACCTCTGGATAACGTTCGAGATAGCATGTCAGCTCAAGTGTCGCAATTGCCTCGTACTCTTTGGTATAAAGGCAGAAATTATCCTTTATATAGCCCTCTTGAACGATTTTAATAATTAGATCTTCTAGCCTGTAAGGCGTCATATACTCTAGTTCTTTCATTAGCATCCCCCTTTTGATCTTCTCCTGGCTCCGCTTGGCTTAGGATTACCCGTGGCGCCATCCAGCTTACCTCGTCTCCCTGGCTCTCCTCCACCCCACATTTCTCGTCCTCCTTTACCCGTAGGATGATAAAGAGCGTGATTGTCTGCATGATCTACACGATCAACCAACACCAAGCGACCAACATCTTCATGATGATGCCATGTTAATACTGGCGGGCTCGAAGCTTTATTCGGGTTTTTCATCCATTCTCCCAATTCCGGGTATCGGCCCAACATATCTCGCCGGAAAGAAGGATCGGCGTCCATCCGAGCAATAAACTCTGTGTTTGCACGATTAAATTGAACTGCATCACTGGAGTAAATATTCCCTGGAGCAATAGTATTCTCTTGGAATATATGGTATTTACCGTTATTTGGTCGGTTGGAAAGCCCCAGCGGATCCACCCACATCAGCGGGTTCG